>JBBJOE010000091.1:0-9008 GCA_037721765.1 Thermomicrobiales bacterium | reverse complement strand
GCGACGCCCCCGCCGACGAGCCCGCGCAGCTCGGCCCGCTGGGCCTCGGTCAGGACGACGCGGTACGGATACGCCATGGCGGGGACTCCTTGGGCGGGGACGCGGTTCACCGGCCCTCACTCCCGCAGCCCCCTTGCCACCAACGTTTCACCCCTGACGAACCACTAGGACACGGTCTGGCGAGAGGGGCCCGCGATCTGGCGAGATCGTGGGCCCCTCTCGACTTTGTGGCTAACCATCAGAGACCGCGCCCCGCCAACCGGTCGGTGTTCCTCCAGAATCGGTCCATGATCGTCGCCTGCTCGCCACCCGTCATGAGCCGGGGCTGGCAGAAGTCCTCGATCTCGACGCCCCGGAACCGGATGCCGGCCACGGTCGAGCCGTCGAGCGTGATCTCCAGGATCAGCCCCTGGCGGGTCTCGACGCTGAACATCTGGTCGAAGATGAAGTTTCCCACCGAATAGACGATGGGCCGCCCGGCGTAGGTCTCCATGCATTGCGAGACGTGGGGGTGGTTCGTGACCACCATCGTCGCCCCCGCGTCGATCGCCGCCCTGGCCGCCGCGACCACCCAATCGGGCGGCGTCCAGACATATTGCACACCCATGTGCAGGTACGGGATCACGACGTCATAGAGGCTGGCCGCCGCCGCGATGTCTTCGACCATCTGGGCGGTAACGAACGGATTGGTGCCGGGCGAATCGGGGCCCGCCCCGACGCTGCCGAGCACGACGCCGAGGTCGATGTCTTGGATCTCCTGGTTCGCCGTCACCCCATCGATGCCGAGGATCGCGATCGTCATTTCACCGACCTCGGCGACCAGTGGCTCCCGCGCCTCGGCCAAGTCGCGCCCCGCCCCGACGTGCGGGATGCCCGCCGCCTCGAGAGCGTCGATCGTGTCGAGCAGCCCGCGCATGCCCCAGCCCTGGCCATTGAAGGCGGTGTGATTGTTGGCCAGGCTGACCGCGTCGATCCCGGCCAGCGCGAACCCCTCCAGCATGGCCGAGGGGCTGACGAAGTCGGCCGCGTTCGGATTGCTCGGTTGGGGCAAGGTGTCCGAGATGTTGCCTTCTAAGTTGGCGACCGTAACGTCATACGAGGCCAACTCGGCGGCGATGTCGCGGAAGGGATACAGGAAATCCCCGTAGCCAGCCATCTTGAGATAGACATTCCGCCCCGGCACGATGTCGCCGACGAAGCCGACCCGAACCGTCGGCCGCGCTCCCGCCGGCCCCCGCAGCGGATCGACTCCATCGATGGCAAGTACGTTGACACGGTGGTCGACCATCTCCAACGGGATCACGGACACCGCCCCAGGTTCGATGTCGAACGCGGCTACCAGGGCCTCGTAGCTGGCCGCGTCCGCCGTCGCGACCAGTCCTGGCTGGTCGACCCCGGCGAACGCGATCGGGACCACGGGCATCGACACCCCACTCCCCACCTCTCGCCAGTCCGATACCTTCCCACCCAGCAGGGGCGCGACCTGTGACGCGCCGATCCCGAACAGGGGCAACCGGACCGACGTCACCAGGGCGTGGCCGGCGAGCACCGGGCTCTCCCCGATCACCAGTCCACCCGCCGCGCCGCCGGCGGGTGGGGATGCCAGTTCGACCTCCGTTGGCGCCAGGGTCGCCTTCGCGGGGCTCGCGGCCGGGGTCGGCCCGTTTGCGGGGAGGGTGGCGTTGATCGACGCCCCATCGTCGTCTTCCGCCCCACCGCAGGCGACAAGCGACGCGGCGACCCCAGCCGCCCCGGCGAGGAACCGCCGGCGGCCCAACCACGCCGGCCCGGGTAAACTCGTCATCGATCGTGCTCCGGCGTGGCGAGCGGGCCCGTAACCCCAGGGACCGTTCGGCGGCGGCGTCAGGGAGTCTCGGCAAAGAAGCCGAGGATAGCATCTTCGTAGGCGTCGACGATCGCCGTGGTGCCCGCTTCGGAGGCCAAGAACGCGGCGTCCTCGGGATTGGAGACGAACAGGCTCTCGACCAGCACGCCCGGCATCTGGCTCGGGACGATCTGTCCGGTGATTGCCGGACCGGTCATCAACATGCTCTGGGCCAATTGACCGTCGCTCGCATCGACATCGACGGTGCAGTCGTCCTTGACTCCCCGGGCCTCGGTCACGAAACCCATCTCGTCGAAGTGGTCATCCAGGGCCTGATAGGTCAGGCTCGCCAAGTGCTCACTCTGGTCGCCGAATTCCCGGCAGCCGGTGTACCAAGTCTCGAATCCCCGGGCGGTCGGCCGCGCGTCGTACCCGTTGATGTGCATCGAGACCAGTACGTCGGCGTTGGCCCGGTTGCAGATATTGATCCTGGCCTGCAAGTCGTCGTATTCGGCCGCCCGCCCCGCCTCATAGCCGGACTCGCCGGACGCGACGACGGAGTCGTACGTCTCGCCGTCACCATTGATGTCGTCGTTGGCGTCATTCGGCCCGCGCTCGTCCCGTCGCGTCATCACCACGACGATCCCCCGCCCCTCCAACCGCGCCGCGAGATCCCGGGCGTGAGTCAAGTTCAACTCCGCCTCGACCAGGGTATCCACGCCCCGATCGCCCGGCTGGACGAACCCGTCGTCGCTACCGCCGTGCCCCGGGTCGAGGCAGACAACGGCCACCCCGTCCTCGTGGGGATCGTTGACCAGCGAGTCCGTCGCCACACCCATCGAGCCCGACGACACCGCGGTGGGCGCGTTGGGCGCGATGGAGCCCGGCGTGCCGGCTCCGGTCATCGGCGCCGCACCGATCACCGCGCCGTCACGTCCGACCGTCTCGTCGCCCTCGCCACCTGGCCGCCCGATACCGAACCCAACGATGGCGATCACGACGGCGAGGGCCATCGCGACCAGGCCGATCCCTACGATGGGCTTCGGCCCCCATGCTGGATCCACCCGGGTTCGGGTCGCACCATATCCGATGGTATCGCCGGCATCGGGCATGACCCGACTCACCGGCGGGGATGCCGGGGCCCGGCCATCGGGCGGGGAAGGTAGGGCCAGACGGCCGTCGGCCTGCCGGCGGAACTCGGGAGGACCAGGGTGGGAGTCCTCGTTCATCGCTCGGTCATTCGGGCGAGATCGGCCCGCCGGTCCAAAAACCCGGTCGACGATCGCCCATTCGTCCGGGGTACCGGCTCCCCAACGCACCGGATCGCCGGATCGCCCGCGCCCGGCGACCCGGCGGGACGGCTCATCGGTGTTCGGCTGGCCAAGCCTTCTATCCACTACAACCCACCATTGGCAGCGACCCGAGAGGTCGTGCCCGGCGACTCTCGGACGCGCGAGTCCGACCCGTCACCGCGGCACATCCTGTACACCCTATCGGTATCCACCAGCGAACCCGCCTCGCCGATCATCAACCTCGTCTCCAGTGTACCAGCGATCCCCGACCCAGTTCACTATGTCCGTACACGGGTGATTGGCCGCTCGGCACGGCTCCCGGCCATCTCGTCTGGGCGATCTTCCGTCGATGCTCGGCCACGGCATTGGCTCCCCGGGCCACCGCCGCGGTCCACCACCTCTCCCTCCGATCCCCCATGACTCCGTATGAGCATGGCGCGCCAGGATTCGCCAAGGACGCGGGCCGACCCCGGTATACTGGCGGGACACGGCTCGACGTGCCGCACTTGCCCACCCGGTATCGTGACCGATCGACGGTTCTGGGCAGGGGTTACCGGTCATCGGTCGGCCCATCACCCGGCGAGACGCGAAGGAGCACCCGTGGACCAGCCGGAGAACGATCACCTGGCCTCGGCCGTCACACGGGGCGGCCCCGGCAAGCGGGAGGTCGACCTCTACGTCCGCACCTACACCACCCTGCTCCAGAGTTCCGGCGCCATCGGCATCAGCAGTCTAGAGCCCGCTCACCTCACGGCGTCCTCCAGCCTCCACGCCGGCGCGACTGAACCGGCCCCGGACATGAACGCGTTCATGTATTCGACCCTGCGGCTGCCAGGCTGCATCAGCGATGTCGACCACATTATCCTGGCCCAGTCCCGCCGGGCCTTCGGCCTGGCCGGGTTCACCGACCTGTCGCGGTGGCAGTCCGCCTCCGCGCCGGGCCGGCGCCGTCGGTGGTCGTATGACGGCCAGTCCACCCTCGCCGCCTACATCGCCTCGGCGTCTGACCTTGACGACCTCATCCCGACGATCGTCGCCTACCAGATCGAGTGGAACAAGTTTCACCGCCTGATCGCCGACCAACCCGAGATCGCCGCCGCGATCCACCACCTCGCCGGCATCGCCGGCACCGCTGGCATCGCCGGTGACGACACCGGGTTTGGTCCGGGGGAGCCTGGCCCGGCACATCCGTCCCCGGACGCGATCCGGTCCGCCCTGCTCGTCGACGAGGGTGACTGGTCGCGACTGGCCCGGACCTGGGGCGACGCGTTCTGGCCGACCCTGGCCAAGATGGCCGGCGGGCGCAAGCGGACTTCGCTGCGCATGCTCGGGGGCAGCTACCTCGGCTATGCCCGGTCGACCCGGCAGTGGTGGGCTCCGGTCGTGGCCACCATCGACCAGCTCGGATTGCGGGACCGCCCCTACTATTTCGTCTCCTCCAATACCCATGGCCTCGTCAATGTGCTCTCCGGCACCGCCCGGCGGCGGCGGGACGCCCTGACCGCGTTCGTCCGCGAGGGCAACGACCCCGACCTGCTTCCCCACCTGAACCAGATCGAGACCGGCGAGAGCCGCGCCTCCCGTGACAATCTCTTGTACTTCGCCGCCCGGGGCTACTTCGCCCAAGACGGGATGGACGCCGAGCGGGATCGGCGCTACGACGAGGAACGCGCGGTCGGCATCCACCATGTCTCCCCCACCGGGGCGATCGACGTCGGGGTCCAGATCATCGAACTCGACAAGTTGGACCCGGCACTCTTCGACGGCCGCCTCTCCGGCGGGGCCGACCGGCGAGACGAGGCGATCGACCCGGACGACGGTCTCCGCGCCGACGGGTTCCACCCCGGCCAGGCCGGGTCGGACGCGATCATCATCAACATCAACTACCCGCTCGGCCTGGCCGCCTACCATATCCTGAGCCAGATCGGCATGTTCGCCGACCCGCCGCGCGGGGTCTACATCCTCGGCAAGGCCGCCACCTTAAACGGCAGGATCGGCGACGTGATGATCGCCGACGTGGTCTACGACGAGCACTCCGGCAACACCTACTGGTTCGACAACTGCTTCTCCTATCAGAACCTGGCCCCATACCTCGTCTTCGGTGCCGCCCTCGACCACCAGAAGGCCGTCACCGTCAAGGGCACGTATCTCCAGAACCAAGGCTATCTCGACTTCTACTACCGGGAGAACTTCACCGTCGTCGAAATGGAGGCCGGCCCCTTCCTCAACGCCGTCTACGAGGATATCAATCTGAGGCGCTACCCCACCGACGAGGCCATCAACCTCCGGTCGGCCTCACCGGCCCAGATGGACCTCGGAATCCTCCACTATGCCTCCGACACGCCCTACACCCGGGCCCAAACCCTCGGGGCCCGGGGTCTCTCCTTCTTCGGCCTCGATTCGACCTACGCCTCCACCATCGCGATCCTGCGCCGCATCTTCGACCGTGAGCGATCCCGCCTCGAGGCCGATGCGAACGCGCGGGGCTGACGCTGGCCGGACGGATCCTGACGAGCCGGTGACCGGCCCGGATCGGATTCTCCCCGCCCCGAGTTCCCTGTCCAGGCACCCGGCGCCGCCGCCCCGCTTCAACCCGACCGCTCAAACCCCCCATGTGGACACACCGTTTCGCCACCCCTGCCGGCACAATGACCATCGAACCGGTCCTATGGTACGGGCGACGACGACACCGTGGGACGATAGCCGCCCCGCCGGCCGAGGACTACGGTAAGAGGGTCCCAGCGAATCCACTCCGGCCGGTCCCCCTGGGCGGTCTTGAATCCGGTTCGCTCGTCATCCGCACGTAGGAGGAGGCTGAATGGCTACGGAATGGAAGAGTACCGTCCACATCGACGCGCCGGCCGCGGAGGTCTATGACTTCCTCGCCGATTTCTCCCACATCCCCGAGTGGGACGAGACGGTCACCAAGGTCGAGGCCGTGGAGGAAGGCGAGGTCGACGGCACCGGCGCCAAGTGGAAGACCTTCGAGCGTCTCGGCTCCTTGAAGAGCGATCGGGACCGCAAGCCGGTCTTCGACCTCGAGAACAACGTCGGGATCGCGATGCGCGAGGTGCGCGAACTGGTCCCCGGCCAACGCGTCGCCTGGCACAGCTACATGATGCCCAGGATCGGCGTCACCTCCGACTGCCGGTTCGAGTTAGAAGGCGGGCCGCGGGGCACGGAAGTCACGCTGTTCATCCAGTTGAACGTCCTCTCCATGCTTGACACCATGGTCAAGAAGGTCTTCCGGTCCCTCGAAGACAAGCAAGAGGGCCAGTGGCAGCGCAGCCTCGTGGCGGTCAAGAGCCACCTCGAAGCCCCGGTCGGCGCGGCCGTCTAACCACCTGGTCGCATCGGATCGATCCCACGCGTGTCCCCGCGACCGGGGCGCGATCCGCTCGACATCGCGAGAGGGGGACGCCGGGTGCACCCGATGTCCCCCTCTCGCTGCGCCTCGCCGTTCGCGCGTCGCCCTTCGCTGGTATGATCCTGGTCGCCCCTGAACCTGCCCGGCGCCGCTGGCGCTGGGCCACGTCGATTCGAACGGGAGGCCCACGATGGTGTATTGCCCGGACTGCGGTGCCGAAAACGACGCCAACGCGACATTTTGTGATAGTTGCGGCCGCCGTCTCGGCGATGTCGCCGAGGTCCAGGCGACCATGGACCAAACGACTGGCACCAGGGGCGCCGCGGTGCAGGGCCGGCGACTCGCCGACGATGGCTTGCCGATCGGCGAGGATCTCGACGGTGAACCCGGTGGCGAGCGTATCCTCTGGTCAGGTCGCCCGAGTCGCCTCTTCTCTCCTGTTAAATCATTGATGAATCGCTACAAGCTCACCAACGAGCGCCTGATGATCGACCACGGTTTCATCGGCCGCCGCACCGAGGAAATTGACCTCTACCGCGTCAACGACGTCTCGGTCAAGCAAAATCCCGGCGAGCGCGTCGGCGGGTTCGGCGACATCACCATCGAGACGACCGACGCCACCGCACCGATCAAGACCCTCCACAACGTGGCCGACCCCGATCGCGTCAAGGACATCCTCCGGGAAGCCGCGCGGGCCGAGCGCCAGCGCCGCCGCGTCCTCCTCCGGGACGAGGTCTGACCGGGACAACGACGACCTGGATTTCCATCTCGTTTGACAAGCGACCGGGACGAGGCGAACGCCCGCCCGCCCGCGCTTGACGTTGCCCCGGCCAAGGACGATCATGCGTGGGGACCCCGGCGATCGCTAGCTGCGGAGGGTCCGATCCATGGCTCGTCTCCCGCCCCCCGAGCAACCGATTCCCTTTCCGGCCATCCTTCGATCGGTCATAGCCCCGGCCCGCCCCCGTGTGGCATTGCCTGACCCGCTGACCACCCTGGTCGGCCGGGATTGGGAAGCGACGGAGGTGGGTGCTTGCCTCGCACGCCCTGACGTCCGGTTGGTTACCCTGACCGGCCCCGGCGGCGTCGGTAAGACACGTCTGGCCTTGCGGGTCGCCACCGAATGCGAGGGTCTCTTCGAGGAGGGCGTCTGCTTCGTCGGCCTTGCCCAAACCACGGACCCCGACCACGTCCTCCTCGCCGTCGCCCGGACGCTCGAAATCCGCTGTCTCGGCGGCGAACGACTCGTGGACCTGCTCGCCAGCGCCCTCGACGGCCGCCGCTTGCTGCTGGTACTCGACAACCTCGAACAAGTCCGCGGCGCCGCGCCGCGCCTGGTGGAGCTGCTGGTCGCCTGCTCCGGGCTGAAGATCCTCGCCACGAGCCGGGAGGTCCTCCACGTCTCCGGGGAACACAGGTATCCGGTCCCGCCGCTGTCGCTCGGGGTGCCTCGCCCAGCACCACCATCCCCCGGGACCGGCTACGCGGACCCCGTCCCGACGCTGACGGGGTCCGACGCCGTCGGGCTGTTCGTCGATCGGGCCCGTGCCGTCCGGCCCGATTTCGCGCTCGACGACCACAACGTGGTTCTCGTCGCCGCCATCTGTCGCCGGGTGGATTGCCTACCGTTGGGAATCGAACTCGCGGCCGCCCGCCTTCGCCACCTCTCGCTCTCCTCCCTCCTGGATCTGCTGGATCGCCGCCTGCCGGTGCTCACCGGCGGCCCGCGCGACTCCCCGGTCCGGCTCCGGACGATGCACGACGCGATCGCCTGGAGTTGCGACCTGCTGACCCCCCAGGAACGGGCCGCGTTCTCCCGGCTTTCGGTCTTCGCCGGTGGATTCGATCTGAGAGCGGCCGAAACCATCCTGCGGGACGACGCGGACCCAGCCAGCCCCGATCCCAGTCCGGTGGGAGCCACGCGGAGAAACGAGGGACCGGCAGTCATCGACATCGTCTCGTCGCTGGTCGACAAGAGTCTCCTGCGGATCGTGGACGCCAACGACGGCCGGACCCGATACGGGATGTTGGAGACGGTGCGAGAATTCGGCCTCACCCGTCTCGCGGAAGAGGAAGCAGAGCGCGATATACGCCTTCGGCACCTCGCCTGGTGCCAGGCGCTGGCCGCACCGGACGCGGCTCCTGACGACGCAGGGGCGACCCGGTGGTTGGGTCGCCTCGATGACGACCATCCCAACATCACGGCCGCCCTAGAGTGGGCGATCGATGACGGGAACGCCCCCCCCATCGGCCCGTTCGTTCTGGCCCTCGCGCCCTATTGGGAGGCGCGGGGCCACTTCGTCGAAGGGATCAGGTGGCTGGAGATGGCCGTCGAGCGGGACGGCGGCGCTCCGGCCGCCGACCGTCTCGCGATGATGAGCGGAGCCGGCACACTCGCCTGGCTCCAAGGGGACTTCGACCGGGCCACCCACTGGCACGGCCAGGCCCTCATCCTCGCCCGCGCGGTCGGAGACCGCGTCGCCGAAGCGTTTGCCCAGAACAACCTCGGGGTCCAGGCCGTCGA
>JBBJOE010000090.1:0-9140 GCA_037721765.1 Thermomicrobiales bacterium | reverse complement strand
AAATCGACGTACTGCAGCAGGTGGCGGATGCCGAGGTAACGTTCCTGGACCCTGTCCCGGGCGGCGAATCCCAGGCCCCGGGCCATCTCCCGGTCATCCAAGAGGCGGCGCATCGCCCGCGCGGCGGCTCCGAGATCGCCTGGATTCCCGAGCAGGATGCCGTGCTCGCCATCCACGATCTGGTCACGGATGCCGCCGACCGCGCTGGCGATGATCGGTCGCGCCTTCCACATCGCCTCGGTCACCGTCAGGCCGAAACCTTCCTGCAAACTCTTCTGGACCACGACGCTGGCGTGGCGCTGCAGGGCGTTGACGATCGCGGCGTTCTCCTCGGCGTCGTCCATCGGCAGATTTGCCAGGTGGACTCGCCCCCGGCTCTGGTCGGGGAGAGCGTGCCAGGCCGAGAGGAGATCCGCGTAGGTGCCCGCCCCCTCGGGGTCATCGGCGACGGCGGTCACGTCCGGCCCGGCCAGGACCAGGTGCGCGTCGCGTGCGCCTCCCTCCTCGACCAGCGAGGCGAAGGCCCGCATCACCCCGACGTGGTCCTTGAGGGGGTCCCACCGCGAGATCTGGGTCAGCAGCGGAGTGTGCCAAGGGGGAGGGTCTGCAGACCGGACGACGGTCGCCGGGCGTCGGACCTGCCCCTCGGTCCCATCATCGCGTCGGAACCCGGTCTGGGCGGGGATCGCCTCGCCCGCGGTGAGATTCGCGACTTCCAGGATGGCCCTGGTCACCGGGATCGAGAGGCTCTGGTTCTTGGCCGAGAAAGCGTCGATCGAGGGAGGGATCACCACGGCCCTGGCGCGGTCGACCGTGCCGGGGACATAGGCTTGGCGGGAGAAGATGAGCGCCGCCATCTGGTCCAGATAGGGTCCCAGGAATTCCCACCCCAGGCGGGTCTCGTCATTGGTGTCGTCCGACCCGACGTGGCACCGCCAGAATACCAGGGCTCCGGCCTTTACCAGGGGTCCGGCGAACCCTGCCGACTGCGGATCGTGGAGGAGGACCACGTCTCCCGGCTTGACGAGCTTGACCAACGTCCCCCGCTGGGCACGAAGCCGGGCTTCATACGTCTCGCGCTCGGCAGGACCGAGGGGGGAGCCATCACCGCGAGAGCCGTGCAAGGCGTGGTGGAGCCGCTTCGTGATCCGGAAGAAGTCGGCAGAACCCTCGATGATCACCCAGCGAGTGTCGATGCCCGCCCCCCGCACGTAGGGCAACAGGGCCTGGAGCATCTCGGCTACCCCACCTCCCTGGGAAGTCGAGTTGACGTGCCACCAGGTGCGGCCCGCGAGCCGCTGCCTGGCCCACTCGGCACGCTGCCGGACGTGGTCCATCGCCGCGGTGCCGACGATCGGCGTGAACCGCTCGATCGACACCGGCGCGACCGGCACCTCCTGCAGCGTCGTCATCCGCCGTCCCCCCGCCGCCGTTGCCGAGCGCCTGGCCTCACGGCGCGCTCGTGGTCCCGTCCCCCCCAGGTTTTGGGGGATACTACATCGTACGTCCGGGGGACGGGGGACCGCTCACCGCCATCTCCCCGACCGCCCGGGCGAGCCGGCCGATCTCCTCGTCCGTGGTCAGGTAATGGACCGAGGCCCGGACCATCTCGTCCAGCCCCCGCGCCTCCATGTCGGTCCGGGTGCTGGTCACCCCGGTGACGGAGACGTTGACCCCCTGGTTCTGGAGGCCGCGCTTGATCGCCGGGACATCCCATCCGCCCACCGTCAGGCTGACGATGCCGCCGCGCTCGGCGCCGAGGTCGTGGGTCGCGACACGGTCGCCGGGCAGATTGGCCAGGGCCGCCCGCAGCGTCTCGCCCCGGTCCCGCACCGTCGCCCAGATCCGGTCGAGGCCGATGTCGAGGGCGTAGTCCACGGCCACGCCCATCCCGAGGACATTGGCGATGGACGATTCCCAGTTCTCGAACCGGCGGGCGTCGTCACGGACCTCGAAGCGGTCGGCGGCGACCAGTTCGGCCGCTCGCATGTCCAGGAAGGGAGGCGTCAGCCGCGTCCGCCAGGGCTGCCCGGCATAGAGGAAGCCGATCCCGCGCGGTCCCCGGAGATACTTCCGGGCACTGGCGGTCAGGAAGTCGCAGCCGATCGCCCGGACGTCGAGCGGCACCTGCCCCGCCGTCTGGCAGGCGTCGAGCAGGTAGATCGCCTCACTGCCCCGGACGACATCGCCGATCGCGGCGGCGGGTTGGAGCAGGCCCCCATTCGTCGGCATGTGCGAGACGGCGACCAATTTCACCCGGTCGTCCATCATCCGGCCCAACGCGTCGACCGAGAGCTGGCCCGAGGCATCGTTCGGCACCACCTCGACCTCGACGCCCCGTTGAGCGACCTGGAGAAAGGCGATCACATTGCTGCCGTACTCGGAGACCGAGGTCAAGATGCGGTCTCCAGGACGGAATGGGATGGCATAGAAGACCAGGTCCCAGGCCCGGGTCGCGTTCTCGACGATCGCGATGTCTTCCGGCGCCGCGCCCAGCAGCCGGGCCACCGAACGGTAGACGGCAGCGAGGGACTCGGCCGCCTCGTCGGCCGCCTCGTAACCCCCGATCTCGGCCTCACGGTGGAGGTGGCCGACGACGGTGTCCACGACGATCGCGGGGGGCAGCGATGACCCGGCGTGGTTGAAGTGGGTGACGTGGGCACACCCCGGCGTCTCGGCCCGGAATCGGGCGACCTCGGACGCATCGAGCGGCGCGACGGGGACCGATGGCCCCGCCGCCGCCGGTCCGTCCCCCATCACCGGCCGCCCGGCGTGTAGGCGGGGTCGTGGGACGCTCTCGGGCTGGGGCTGATGTCTTCTGGCTTGTCCGCGTCGGAGGAGAGGCGGTCGCTCTCTTCGCCGGGCGCCGTGTCGCCCATCCCCCAGGCGTCGTCGGATCGGGCCGTGAAGGCACCCAGCGTCATCAGGGCCGCCTGCTGCCGGTCGATCGGCAGGTCGCCGAGCAGGACATCGGCCAGTCCCCGCGCCTGGATCGAGGTGACGGTGTCCCCGGCGCCGAGCTGGAACTCGCCGGCCAGCGCCCGGTGGACCCGGTCGATCTCCACTCCGAAGGCGCCGGCGACCTGGTCGGCCGAGAAGCGGGCGTCGGACGCGACGCCCTCCCCGGCGGGCGTCCGCTCGCCGTCTCGCGAACTGGCTTCGTTGGTTTGCATGGGGTCCCGTCCTTCTCCGCCGCGCACCGCGCCGGCGCTGGCCTTCATCGTGCCATCCCAGAACCAATCTGTCACCGGAATCGCGGCCAGATGCCGCCACCGATCGACCGGCGGGGCCAGGCCCCCGGGGCAAGGATGTTCAGGAGCATGCGCCATGCCGTCGGACCCCGCCGGTGTTCCCCACGTCACGTGGCGGGCCGGGTCACCGCGCGCGAGCCCTCCCGGCCGTCGTCCCGGCCGGTCACTCGCGAGCCCCGGCGATGATCGACCTCCTGCTCCTCGGCACCGGCGGCATGCAACCGCTGCCGGACCGGTGGCTGTCCAGTTTGCTGCTGCGCTGTGACGGGGAATTGGTCCTGTTTGATTGCGGGGAGGGGACGCAGATCCCCTGGAAGCGCTTCGGCTGGGGCTTTCGGCGCCTGTCGGCCATCTGCCTCTCCCACGTCCACGCCGACCACGTCGCTGGTCTGCCCGGGCTATTCCACACGCTGGCCACCTCGGGCCGAACCGAGCCGGTGGACATCCACGGCCCGGCCGGGATCGCGGCGGTCGTCACCGGCCTACGCGTGATCGCTCCCCGGTTGCCCTATGAGATCCGCGTCCGGGAGTGGGCCGGTGGGGACCGGTTCGATCTCCCGGCCGGTCTGGTCGGCTCGGTCATCGAGGGACAGCATGGGGTCACCAGCCTGGCCTTCCGGGTCGACCTCGCCCGGGCCCGTCGCTTCGACCCGGCCCGGGCGACGGCGCGCGGCATCCCGCGGGCGGCCTGGACCCGCCTGCAACGCGGCGAAGACGCCGCCTGGGAGGGGGGGTCCGCGACGCCGGAAGAGGTCCTCGGTCCACCGCGGCGTGGCCTGGCGATGGGCTACCTGACCGACACGGTCTCCCTTCCCACCTTCGCCGGCCACTTCCGGGGCGTCGATCTCCTGGTCAGCGAGGGCACCTACGGTGACCCGGCCGACGCCGGCAAGGCCAAGGGTCACAACCACATGACGTTCGGCGAGGCCGCGACCATCGCCCGCGACGCGGGGGCTCGCCGCCTCTGGCTGACCCACTTCAGCGCCCGGATGACCGACCCGGCCCTCTATCTGCCCCACGCGACGGCCGTCTTCCCCGCGACCGAGGTCGGCCACTCTGGCCTGACCACGAGGCTGGACTTCGACGACGAGGGGGTGGAGAGGGAGGACGCGGGAGTGATGGCCCCACCGCCGTGACCATGCCCCCGATCTGGGTCCGAGCGTCCATCCCACCCGCCGCGACTGCCCCCGGCGAGGCACGATGACCGGACGAGCCCTCACCGCCGGTCGCTCCGGTCCTGCTCGCCAGTCGACCGAACCCTCGTCCTATCCCGAGCCGCAGCGCATCTCCGGTCAACCCGATCGCCATCGAGACCGTCAGCGTCAGCGGCAACAGGTACCGGGCATACTCGACACCCATCGCCACGATGACGAGGATCGCTTGTCCCGTCAGGAACATGAAGGCCAGGGCATTGCCGCTCAGCAGATTCCATCGCCCGATCAGGTGGCACCCCAGGAGCAAGCCGATGATCGCCACGGCGAGATCCCAAGAGTTGACCCCGAACCAGGCCGGAAGGCTCACCCCGGTCGCGTCAGCAAGCTTGGGTGCGAGGAGGCCGCTGACGCTGGCGGCCGTGCCCAGTTCCCCGCCCACGCGCGCCATCGCGTCGTTGAGGCCGGAAACGCGGGCCTCGGGGAAGGCGTTGCCCTGGCTCTCGAAGGAGTCGACGCGGAACAGGAACATGCGGACCAGGTGCGTGAAGGGATCTCGCCATAGGTACGGATAGGTGGCGATGAAGGTCGCCAACCCGACAACGGGGATCGAGAGGAGTTGGCAGGCATGCCGTTTCGCCAGGCGCGGGACTCTCGCCCGGATGCGAGGGATGAGGAGTAGACCGCCCAAGGCACCCAGCGGGATGCTCAGCAGCAACGGGCTGAGCTTCGTCGCGGCACCGCAGCCGAGCAGGACGCCGACCAGGATCGCTCGTCTCCAGGTCGGGCGCGTCCCCCACGCCTGGATCGCCAGGGCCGACAGGGCGATGAAGAGGACCAGCGCCGCGTCGCCCCAGGCCCGGGTGGCGGTGTCGAGCACCAGCGGGTGGAACCCCTGGACCAGGCCGGACACCACCCCGCCGAAGGTGCCGGAGAGATTCCGGCCGATGACGAACATGATCCCGGCGGTCAGGGCCGCGAGGGCGACGTTCGTCCGTCGCGCCGCGATCAGGTCGGCCCGCCCGGGGGCATGCCCCCGGGCGACGTTCCAGGCCTCGTCCCGCTCCATGTTCCAGAAGCCGTTGACGTCGAGGTCACGGCCCTGCACGAGCAAGCCCAAACCGAGCAGGTACGAAGCCATCGGCGGCTGGTCCCGCATCCGGAATCGCTCGTCCCATGACCCTTCTCCCGGCGGGTAGCCGGCCTCCTGCCATCGAGGACCGAGGGGATCCGCCCACAGCGTCAGGTAGTAGACGCGGTGGAGCCAACGCGCCTCGTCCCGGTGGAACGGGGTCCGCTCGACGGACTGGTCCAGATACAGAAACGTGCCGGCGATGATGGACAGCGCGAGGACAAGATCGAGACTCGACCGTCGGGTGAACGGCGTCCGTGATGGCATGGTCAAGGCCCCGGGTCCGAGCCGCCTGCCGTGGGTCGCCGCCGGCGGCAGAGAAAGGAGGGGACGACCAGCGATCGACGGTCACGCCAGGCGACGAACCGTGGAGGACGACGATCGCGTGCCCAAACTGACCCCATCGTCGCACCGTTCGACCGCCGCCGATCGCCACCGCCGCGCGTCGAGGATTGCCACCGCGCCAATCGGTGCCCGGGGGCCCAGGTTACCCCCACCGGTCAGCGCAACGTCTTGATCGCCCCCAATAGGTCGCCGGCCATGCGACGCTTCGGCATCCGGCCGGCCATCGCGGCCAGGGAACGGTACTTCTCGGCCTTGGGCTTGCCGTCCACGGTCAGGTAGGCCCGGGCCATCTCGGAGATGAGGTCCGGGTAGTCGCGGAGGAGGTGGGGCCGGGCGTGGGCGAAGTCGGTCACGTTGCGGATCTTGTAGAGGTCCTTGATGACCACGCTGTCCTCGAGCAGTTCCCGGTACCGTGACAGGGTCGCCGCCGAGAAGTCGCCCCGTTCGGTCGCCTCAACGATCGCGCGGGCCGCCATCTGGCCGGAGAGCATCGCCAGGTTGACCCCTTCCCGGTTGAGCGGGTTGACGAACCCGGCCGCGTCCCCGACCACCACCACGCCGTCGCCGTAGACCTGCGGCATCCGGTTGTAGCCGCCCTCGGGGATCAGGTGGGCCGAGTACTCGACCGTCTCGCCGCCCGCCAGCAGCGGGGCGATCGACGGATGCCGCTTGAACCGGTCGAGCATGTCGTTGACGTTCACTCCCGTCCGGATCAGGTCTTCCAACAGGGCCCCAGTCCCGACCGAGAGGGTGTCGCGGTTGGTATAGATGAACCCGTAGCCGAGCAAGTTCGAGGTCGATTCGCCGAAGATCTCCAGGGCCGTGCCACACCCGGGCGGCAGGTTGAAGCGGTCCTCGATGGTGCCGGAGGGCAGGGCGATCAGTTCCTTGGCGACCAGAGCTTGCTCGATCGGCGCCCATTCTTTATGGAGACCCACCTTCTGGGACAACAGCGAGTTGGCGCCGTCGGCCAGGACGACCACGTTGGCGAACAACTCACCGTCCGGCTCCCCAGTCGTTACCCCGACGACGGCGCCGTCTTCCCAGAGCAGGTCGGTGACGGTGAACTCGGGGTAGACCTCGGCCCCGGCCGTCTCGGCCGTCGTCGCGTGCCAGCGGTCGAACTCGGCCCGGAGGACAGAATAGGCGTTGAACGGCGGCGTCGCGAATCGCTCCGAGCGATAGGTCGCCCCGAGCATCGCGTCCGCCGTCAGGAGCAGATAACGCTGCTCGATGATCGGCCGCTCCAGGGGCGCCTCGGCCTCGAACCCCGGCACCATGTCCTCGGTCGGCTGCCGGTAGAGGATGCCTCCCCAGACGTTCTTCGCCCCGGGGAAGGCGCCGCGCTCCAGGACGACCACGGCCAGCCCGACCGCCGCCATCTCACGGGCCGCGGTAACCCCCGCTGGCCCCGCACCGACGACGATCGCGTCCATCCGGTCCGCGTCGGCCAATTCCGTGTCCTCTCTCTGTGCTGGTGTTGCCGGCCAAGGGCTGCCGGTCATCGCTCACGTCGAAACGAGGTGGGGCACGTCGGTGGGGCCACGCTCACGACGGGCGCCTGGCGGGCGGGCCGGTCGTTAGCCCTGGGCCCGGCCGAGGGCGGCAATCAGGGCCGGGACGACCTCGAAGGCGTCGCCGACGATGCCGAAGGAGGCCGACTTGAAGATCGGCGCGTCCGGGTCGCGGTTGATCGCCACCACGTAGTCGGAACCCTGCATGCCGACATTGTGCTGCACCGCGCCGCTGATCCCGACCGCGATATAGAGCCGGGGCGACACGGTCGTGCCAGTCTGCCCGATCTGCTCGTGGTGTGGTCGCCAGCCCGCGTCGACCACCGCCCGGGTCGCCCCGACGGCGCCGCCGAAGACGCCGGCGAGGTCCTCGACCAGCGAGAAGTTCGCGGGCTCCTTGAGGCCCCGGCCACCGCTGACCACCACCTCGGCCGACCCCAGCGACGAGGGCCCGCTGGTCTTGGCGACCGTCTCCCGGACGGTCACCCGAAGGTCACGGGAACCGAGTTCGACCGGGAACGCCTCGGGCGTGGGTCCGGCCCCGGTCGCCCCCGGCTTCTCGTGACTGCCGGACCGGACGGTCGCCAGCCAGGGTCCGTTCCCGAGGAACCGCACGTCCGACTGGACGCGGCCACCGAGGACGCCCCGGGTGACGACCAGCTGGCTCTCGACCACCGAGAAGGCGATCCCGTCGGCGACGGACGGCACCCCGAGGCGGGCCGCGAGCCGGGGCACGATGTCCTTCCCGGCCGTGGTACCGGCCGCCAGGACCACCCGGGCGTCGAGTGCGCGGACGGCGGACCCGACCACCGCCGTGCCCGCCTCGGTCGTCAGGGGCGCCAGCCGGGAATCGTCAGCCACGAGTACCCGGTCGAGGCCGGTCGTCGCGAAGGCCGCGGCGACCTCCCCCGTCATCGGACCGAACAAGAGGCCGGCCAACGGCAGACCGAGCCCGTCCGCGACGCCACGGGCGGCGGTGACGGCCTCCAATGATTCTGGCCGGACACCGTCCGGACCGACCTCCCCGACCACCAACACGACCGCCATGATGACTCCTGATCGTTCCCACGTGTCCGTTTCCGGCCAAACCGACCTACGGCAACAACTTGTGCTCGCCTAACCAGGAGACCAGGCGATCCGCCGCCTCGCCCGCCGGGACATCTTGGACCAGCACCCCGGCCACCTGTCGCTCCGGCGCGACCGGCGCGGTCCAGGCCAGCCGGGACGGACCGGAAGCGTCCGCCGCGACCGTCGCCAGCGGCTTTTTCTTGGCCGCCATGATCCCCTTCAGGGAGGGGTAGCGTGGCTCGTTGAGGCCGGTGATCGCCATCACCAGGGCCGGCAACTCGGTCGAGACGGTCTGGGTGCCGTCCTCCACGTCCCGCTTGGCCACCAGGGTGGTGCCCTCGAACGAGAGGTCCTTGATCGAGGAGACCAGGGGCAGATCGAGGAGTTCGGCGAGGTGGGGCCCGACCTGACCGGATTCGTAGTCGTCGGAGTTCTGCCCGGCGATTACCAGGTCGAACGGCGCCTTGGCGATCTGGTCCGCCAGTGCCCGGGCTAGGTGGAGGGTCTCAAGACCATCCGGGTCCTCGATCGCCAGCAAGACGGCCCGGTCGGCACCCATCGCCAAGGCCCGGGTCAGGGCGTCCTTGACCTTTGCCGGTCCGGCGCAGATGACGGTGACCTCGCCGCCCTCGCGCTCCTTGATCCGCAGGGCCTCCTCGACCGCGTACTCGTCGTAGGA
>JBBJOE010000008.1:0-30753 GCA_037721765.1 Thermomicrobiales bacterium | reverse complement strand
GGGATCTCGATCAACACCATCGCCCCCCGGGCTTCGATGTTGATCGACATGCGATCTCTCGACGCGGACTCCTTGGACGACCTGTCGCGGAAGGTGATGGCTCGCCTGGTCTCGACCGCACCCGGGATCACCGTCGTGACCCGCGTCCTCGGGGAGCGGCCGGCCGGTCACGTCGATCCCGACGCCCCGATCGTGCGGACCGCCAAGCGCGTCCTGTCCGGCCTGGGCCAAGAGGCGATCCTGGACGCCTCCAGCACCGACGCCAACATCGCGATCAGCCGTGGCATCCCGGCCATCTGCATCGGCCTGACCACCGGCGGCAATGTCCATCGGACCGACGAGTGGGTCGGTGTCGACCAGATCCCCATCGGACTGAGTCAACTCGCCCTCCTGACCTTGCATCTAGCCGCCGGGACGGAGGAGGTCAGCCGATCGTGAGCACCGCTGCCCGGACGGCTCGAACCGGCGACCCGCGCGGCGGCATGACGCTCGATCCGGTCGTGGTCCTGGATGTCGAGGCGACGGGCATGGACCCGAAGCGACACGAGGTGATCGAGATCGCCTTGGCCCTGACATCGCGCGGACGGGTCCTGGAACGCTTCTCGACGCTCGTCCGCCCGCGGCAGCGCCTCTCGCTCGACATCAGCCGCCTGACCGGCATATCGCTCGACGAGGTGGCCGCGGCGCCGTCGTTCACCGAGATCTCGGGCGACGTCAAGCGATTCATCGGTACGCGCACGGTCGTGGGTCACTCGGTCCAGATGGACCTTGCCATGCTGCGCGGCGCCGGGTTGGGCATCGACAACCCGTGGGTCGACACCTTCCACCTCGCGACCGTGATGCTGCACGACCTGCCGCACTACGCGCTCTCGGCGGTCGCCACCGAGCTCGGCGTTGCCGGGGGATCGAGCCACCGGGCGTCCGACGACGTCGAGACCACGGTGGAGGTTTTCCACGGCCTGATCGAGCGGGTCGAGCGCCTTGACCCATTGACCCTCGGCCAACTCGCCACCTATGCCCGGCAGGCCGGCTGGCCGAGTGCCGCCATCTTCGCGACGGTGGCCGGGATGGGTGACGCGGGTCCGCTCTTCGACGTGCCGGGGAGCGACGAGCGGCAAGGCCCGCACGAATTGCGGTTCTTGACCGCCCGTGACCGGCCGGAGCCGCTGCGGCCGACGAATTCGAAAGGGTCGGTCAAACGGGCCGAGGTCGACGCGGCCCTGTCCCCCAAGGGCACCGTGAGCCAGACGGTCCCCGGGTACGAGGACCGACCCCAGCAGCGACAGATGGCGCGGGCCGTGACGGCGGCCTTCAACGACCGGAAGAACTTGGTCGTCGAGGCCGGCACGGGGACGGGGAAGAGCCTGGCCTACCTACTGCCCGCGGTGATGCACGCCGTCGAGCACGGCGAGACCGTCGTGGTGTCGACCAACACCCTGGCACTCCAGGACCAGCTGTACCAGAAGGACGTGCCGCTGCTGCGACGGGCCCTCGCGGACGACCCGAGATTCGGGTCGTTCGAGGCGGCGTTGCTCAAGGGTCGCACCAACTACCTCTGCCTGCGCCGCTGGTTCGCCAGCCGGTCCCAGCCTGCCCTCGACCCGGCCGACGCCGGGATGCGGGGCAAGGTGACCCTCTGGCTCAACCAGACCGAGAGCGGAGATCGGGCCGAGCTTCGACTCGACGGAGACGAGGAGAGCCACTGGCGACCGATCTCGGCCGAGGAGCACGCCTGCGTCGCCTCCCGGTGCGTCTACCAGCAACGCAACCAGTGTTTTTTGTTCCGCGCCCGCCGGGAGGCAGAGAGTGCCCACGTCGTGATCGCCAATCACGCACTGGTCCTCTCCGACGCCATGGCCGGGAGCCACGTGCTGCCGGAGTATCGCCGCCTGATCGTGGACGAGGCCCACCACCTGGAGGACCAGGCGACCAAGCAGTTCGGCTTCAGCCTGGATGAACGCGCCTTCCACGACGCGATCGACGCCGCCCTCCGGCTCGAAGGCACCGTGATGGTCGGTGCCCTGCCGATGGCGGCGGACTATCTTCGCCTCAACGCCCGCGGAGAGACGGGCAAGCGGCGGGCAGAGGCGGCGGAGGCCCGCTTGCGCGGGCGTCAGACCAGCATCGCCGACGCCAGGCGCCACATCACCCGGCTGTTCAACCTGCTCGACGGGGTCATCGACGCGGGCGACGCCCGAGGCGGCCGTTCGACCCGCGTCACCGGCGATGTCCGTTCGACGCTGGCCTGGGTCGATATCGAGGACGCTGGAGCGGCGATCGACGCGGCCTGGCGAGCGATCGAGACGGACCTACGCTGGCTGCTCGACGCCGTCGAGGCGGCCGAGCCCGAGCCGGGGACTGCCCTGGACGACCCGGCGATGCAGCAGTTCGAGGACGTGTCGTCGGCGCTGTTGGCGACGGTCCGCGACGGAGCGGACCTGATGGTCAAATTGCAGGTCACCGTCGGGTCGCCGTCCCAGGAGATGGTCTATTGGGTCGAACGATCTCCCGTCGCCCAGCGGACCTCCCTCCACGCCGCACCCCTCCAGGTAGACGGGGTGCTACGGGAACAGGTCTTCAGTCGCTTGGACACCGCGATCCTGACCTCGGCCACGATCACCACCGATGGGTCGTTCGCCTATATGGTCGAACGCTTGGGTATCGAGGAGCCGAAGGAGGTGGCGGTTCCCTCACCATTTGACTATGCGCGCTCGACGCTGTTGTTCCTGACGGACGACATGCCCGAGCCGAACCATCCCCGCTACTCCACCCAGCTCCAACGCACCCTGATCGACACGTTGATCGCCACCGAGGGGAGGGCGTTGGTCCTCTTCACCTCGCACTCCGCCCTGCAGCAGACCTATCACGCTATCAAGCGACCGCTGGAGGACGCCGGCGTCATCGTCCTCGGCCAGCGTCTGGACGGCAATCCGCGGCAGTTGATCGAGCGGCTGCGTCACTCCTCGAAGGTAGTCCTCCTGGGGACGGCGAGTTTCTGGGAAGGGGTGGACGTGGTCGGCGCGGCACTCAGCTTGCTCGTGATCACCAAGTTGCCGTTCTCGGTGCCGACCGACCCAATCTTCGCCGCCCGTGGCGAGTTGATCGAGGAGCAAGGCGGTCACCCGTTCTTCGACTACGCGGTGCCGCAAGCGGTGCTGAAGTTCAAGCAGGGTTTTGGCCGGCTAATCCGGAGTTCGGGGGACCGGGGCGTCTGTGCGGTCCTCGATGGCCGCGTGTTGACCAAGCGATACGGACGATCGTTCGTCGAGTCGTTACCCGACTGCACGCTCGTGGTCGGCAGCAGCCGGGACCTCGCGGCCGACGCGGCCGCCTGGATCGATCCCGCCCCGGCCCGGCGACGCTGAGCGGATCGGGCCAAGGACGACGCCGGGATGAATCGCGAACCGGAGTTCGGTCGCCGAGCGAGGGAAAAGA
Source organism: Thermomicrobiales bacterium (assembly GCA_037721765.1). Lineage (GTDB taxonomy): Bacteria > Chloroflexota > Chloroflexia > Thermomicrobiales > UBA6265 > JACCVE01. The sequence continues at coordinate 27,318 of JBBJOE010000008.1, read as the reverse complement.
GGGGACATGATCCAGCAGGGGACGATGGGACGGAATCTGGCGTTGGAATTGGTCCGGGTGACCGAGGCGGCCGCTCTCCAGGCGGGGCGCTTCATGGGGAGGAAAGACAAGGAAGCCGCCGACCAGGCCGCCGTGGACGCGATGCGCTCGGTCCTGGCGACGATCGCGATGGACGGGGTCGTCGTGATTGGGGAGGGGGAGAAGGACGAGGCGCCGATGCTCTACATCGGCGAGCGGGTCGGCGGCGCGGCCGCACCCCGCGTCGATATCGCGGTGGACCCGGTCGACGGTACGAGGCTCCTGGCGAACGGCATGCCGAACTCGATCACGGTGATCGCGGTCGCCGAGCGGGACACGATGTTCTCGTCGCCGGACATCATGTACATGGACAAGATCGCGGTGGGCAGCGAGGCGGTCGGCGTGATCGACATCGGGTTGCCGATCGCGGAGAACCTGGCCCGGGTCGCGGCCGCCAAACGGCGCGAGATCCGAGACCTGACGGTGGTCGTGTTGGATCGGCCGCGTCACGAGCGACTGATCGATGACGTCCGGGCGGCCGGGGCCCGGATCAAGATGATCACCGACGGGGACGTGGCCGGGGCGGTGATGGCGGCGACGCCCGGCACCGGTATCGACATGATGGTCGGCGTCGGTGGGGCCCCGGAGGCCGTGGTCACGGCCTGCGCCCTGAAGTGCCTCGGGGGCGACATGCAGTGCAGGTTGTGGCCGCGTAACGATGCCGAGCGGGCGGCGGTCACCGAGAAGGGGATCGACATCAGCCGAGTGCTCTACCTCGACGACCTGGTTCGCTCCGATGACGTCTTCTTCGCGGCGACAGGGATCACAGACGGTGAACTCTTGCGAGGGGTTCACTACTTCGGTGACGGGGCGACCACACAGTCGCTGGTGATGCGCTCCAAGTCCGGCACGGTTCGCAAGATCGACGCGACGCACCAACTCCAAAAACTCCGCCAATATGCCCCGAATGACTTCGACTGATCGCCGCCCGGGCGAGTGTCCGGGATAGGCGGACTCGCGTCCGGCGTCGGCGTGGGGACGGCGGAATCCCGTCGTTCTCGCGAAAACCGGTTGACGTGCCGGGAGCCTCAATGGTAGGCTGTCGGTAATCCCTGATTCGAGCAACACGTCTTCCCCTACGCTTGACTGGGCCCACTCCCACCATCGCTCTCGATCGGACACCCGTCCCTGGCGTGCCACTATGCCATTCGCCGTGGTGACGCCCGGCGCCGGGAAGGCCCGCCCTCGGCGCCATCACGCGCCGGACCGATGTCGAGTTGCCCGCCGACGGCCACCCTCGCCGCGTCCGCGGCATCGCGAAGGTCGTTCGGGGTTCCCCACCCTTCGATGACCAATGCCCGTCGAACATCCAGGAGGAATAAGGTTGTCCGCTGACGAGACCCTCACGGACGGAGCCAAAATCGGTGACGTGAACGGTGCCGTACCCGACGGTGCCGACTCCGGTCCAGGCCGACCGGCTCGAAAGCGTGCGACCACGACTGGTTCGAAGCCTCGCACGACCCGGGCGAAAGCCGCCGCCGCCGGCCAGGCCGTCCCGGAAACCAGCGAGGTCTCGGGCGAACGGCCGGATGTGGCCATGGGCGTCGACACGGTGGGAACAGCGCGGGCGCCGTCCGGCGACACCGCATCGGATTCTGCTCCCCTGGCTCCGCCTCGACCTCGCCAGCGGCGAACCAAGGCGGTCGCCGACCCGTCGACTCCATCCGAACAGCGTGACAACGACGGTCCGGTGGCGATCGACTCGGGCGTGACGCGGCTTTCGGCCCGGATACCTGGCACAGCGAACCCTGTCGACCGAATCACGACCGTTCATCGGGGTCCGGCAGCCGCGGCGTCGGGGGCAGTCCCGGGGGAGAGCCCTTCCGGGCATGAGGTCAGCACGAATGGCCCGGAGATCGCCCTCGATGGAGTCGAGCGGACCGGAGGCCTGACTCCCACATTGCCGGTCGCCCCGGACGCCAGCGCGGGCGAACGCACGGTCTCCCTTGAGGATGGCCGAGGCGATCGCCCGAGCCCGCTGACACTGCCGACAGGGGACGGGCGAGCGCGGGAGCGGGGCGTGGTGCGCCCGGGTGACGCCCGCGTGCCCGCGAACGGCCGGGGGGCGAACCAACAAGGGGCTGACGGCCGCCGTCGCGATGCGAGCCCGGACGCCCAAGAACCGCCCGCACGGATCGACGCCGTCCGGCCCCCGCGACGAGACCGGGACGACCAGCGTCAACCCGGTCACGACAATGGGAACGGGAATGGCAATGGCCAGGGGCGCCCCGTCCGCCAGGAGCGCGGTCGTTTTGAGCGGCAGGACCGCCCCGCTCCGATGAACCGGTTCGAGCGCAACGACCGGCCCCAGGGCCGTATCGATCAGCGATTCGACCGGCGCGACCAGAATCAGCAGGTCCGGCCCATGCGACAGGACAGTCCGAACCGGCAGCGTCCAGACACCGGTCCGGTCCAGCCACCCCGGCCGATCGCTCCGGCGATGCCCGTCACGTATTTACCCATCAAGACCTCGACGGGTGAACCGCACCTGACCGTGGCCGACCTGAATGCCAAGTCGCTAGAGGACCTCCGAGAGGTCGCGACGAGGTTCGAATTGACGGGTGTCAGCCGGGTCAAGCGACCCGAACTGACGATCCGGGTGCTGCGGGCTCAGGTGGAGGTCGAGGGGGAGGTCTTCGGCGACGGGGTCCTCGAAATCATCGAGGACGGTTTCGGGTTCCTCCGTGGTGAGCGGTTCCTGCCCAGTCCGGATGACATCTACGTGTCGCAGTCCCAGATCCGGCGCTTCGCGCTGAGGACGGGCGACAGGGTGTCGGGGCAGGTCCGGCCCCCGAAGGACAACGAGAAGTTCTACAGCTTGCTGCGCGTCGAGGCGGTGAACGTCGTCGATCCTGAGGTGGCGCGCAAGCGACCGACCTTCGACACGTTGACCCCCATTTTCCCGTTGGAGATGATCGACCTGGAGACGACCGCTGGCGTCCTCTCCACCAGGATGCTGAACTTGGTCGCCCCGGTCGGCCTCGGTCAGCGTGGCCTGATCGTGTCCCCGCCGAAGGCCGGTAAGACGATGCTGCTCAAGTCCATCGCCAACGGTGTCTCCACCAACAACCCCGATATGCACCTGATGGTCTGCCTCATCGGCGAGCGGCCGGAGGAGGTGACCGACATGCGTCGTTCGATCGACGGCGACGTCATCTCCTCGACCTTCGATGAACCGGTCGAGGACCACACCAAGGTCGCCGAGATGGCCCTGGAGCGGGCCAAGCGGCTGGTCGAGGCGGGCCATGACGTCTGCATCCTCCTCGACTCCATCACCCGACTGACCCGGGCCTATAACTTGGCCGTGCCTCCCAGTGGGCGAACGTTGTCTGGCGGTATGGACCCGGTCGCCCTCTACCCGCCGAAGCGTTTCTTCGGGGCCGCCCGGAACATCGAGGGTGGGGGCAGCCTGACGATCGTGGCCACCTGCCTGATCGACACCGGCTCGCGGATGGACGACGTGATCTACGAGGAGTTCAAGGGCACCGGCAACATGGAGTTGCACCTCGACCGCAAACTCGCCGAGCGCCGCATCTACCCGTCGATCGACATCCAGCGCTCCGGCACTCGGCGGGAAGAACTTCTCCTCAGCGAGAATGACCTGCGCCAGGTCTGGACAATGCGGCGGATGGTCTCCATGCTGGGCGGCTCCGAGGGCACCGAACTGGTCCTCAATCGCCTTGGCAAGACCCAGACGAATCGAGAATTTCTGGAAACGCTACACCGGGAATCATAGTTCGCCGCGACGTCGCGCGTACGTTGTCCAATGGGTGAACGGGCTCGCGGGCAAGGCCGCGAGCCCGTTCGTCATGGCGTCAGGAGATCGGGGTATTGCCTCGGAGCCCCAAGTCAGGTTGCGGACACGACGGTGGCTGGCAACAGCGAGGCCGCGGCGAGGGCGTCGTCGATCTCTTGGGCGGTTGGTTCGATCAGGATCCGGTCCCCGATCCATAGCGCCGGCACGCTCCCGCGCCCGGTGATTTTCGTCATCCGGATCTGAGCCGCGTCGTCGGATTCAACATCGTACTCGGTCCATTGAAGCCCGTGATGCTTCAGGCGACGGCGGGCCCGACTGACATCCGGGCAATAACTCTCACGAGCCTACAGCACGATCCGGTTCTCGGTCTCCATAGAAACGGTCCCTTTCCTGTTGCCCCGGGCTGCTAGAACGGCGCCTCATCGCTGGCCCCCTCGTCCCCGCCGTCGTCGTCCGTGGGCGGGAACTTGATTACACGCGGCTGCCTTCCATTGGTGTCCGGCACTCGCGACAGCTCCTCGACGCGGAGCTCGGCAGCGTCGATGGTCGCCGAGGCCGAGGACGCAAGTCCAATGCCGAGTTCATAGAGGGCAATCGCCTCGTCGATCGAGACGTTGCCGGCCTCCAGTCGCTCGACGACGGTTTCCAGCGCGGCGACTCGCTCCTCGAACGATCCCGACGAGAGCGTGGTCCTCCAGCCCGCGATGTCCTGGTTCCCCATGCCGGTGTCACTCGTGGTCATTCCTCCCGCCCCTCGTGTGCCGTCACGTCACCGTGGACCGCGACCGCTACTCCTCCATCACCGAACGTCAGCACCATCGAGCCCGCTCGCCGTGCCATCGAAGCGGAGGAAACCGGCGAACCAGCCCCGGTGGATACCGCCGCATACCCCCGGGAGAGCACGTGCCGGGGGTCGAGGAGGTCCAACGCCCAAGCCGAGCGTTCGACCCGGGTTCGGCCGTCCCTGATCGCGTCCCGCGCGATGCGAGTCAGTCGCTCGACCAGGCCGTGGAGGTGGTCCCTCGCGGCACCGACGGATGCGGCGTGGTCGATCCGCAGGAAACGAGATTCCGCGGAGGCGAGACGACTCCGGTGGGCACGCACGGCGGCTACGGCCGCCCGTTCGAGCCGCACGTCGAGTGTGGCAATATCCGCCGCGATGTCCATCAAGGACGGGACGGCGAGTTCAGCGGCGGCGGTCGGCGTGGCGGCCCGCAGGTCGGCGACCCAATCCGAGATCGACCAATCGGTCTCGTGTCCGATGGCACTGATGACCGGGACCGGGCTGGCGAAGATGGCCCGCGCCAGCGCTTCATCGTTGAAGGCCGCCAGGTCCTCCGGAGACCCACCGCCGCGGGCCACGATGATCACCTCGACCCCGGGGATCCCCTGGAGCCTTCCGATCGCCGCGATCACCGCCGCCGGGGCGCCTTGACCCTGGACCGGAGTCGGGGCGAGGACGAGACGGGCGAGGGGGAAACGTCTCCCGACGACCTGCCGGATGTCGTGCCAGACAGCACCCTGGGCCGAGGTCGCGACGCCGATCACCCGCGGGGCAACGGGCAACGGCCGTTTCCGCGAGATGTCAAAGAGACCTTCGGCTTCCAGGCGCAGCCGGAGGCGTTCGAATTGGAGCGCCAACTCACCGGCACCGGCCGGTTGGAACACGTCAGCATAGAGCTGGATCGTGCCGTCGCGCTCGTAGACCGCGACCCGACCGTGGGCGACGATGGCTTCGCCGGGTTGTGGCAGGTAGCGTTGGCGTCCGGCCGATGACCGGGGCATCATCACCTTCAGGCTCGTGTCGCTGTCCTTGAGCGTGAGATACAGATGCCCAGAGGCGGCCGCGAAGATCCGCGAGACTTCACCCCCGACCCAAAGATCGGCGAGCAGTTCGTCGCCATCCAAGACCTGCGCGACGTAAGATGCCACGAGGCCGACCGGCACGATGGGGCGCGTCACGCCTCGTCGTGCCGGGATGGGGCGATCCTCACCAGCGGAGAACCATATTCGACGGCACGGCCGTTGGCGGCGATCACCTCCATCACCACCCCGTCCACGTCGGAGACGATCTCGTTCATGATCTTCATGGCTTCGATGATGCCGACGATCTGACCCGCATCGACCGAGTCACCCTCCGAGACGAAGGGCGGCTCGTTCGGGGTCGGTGAGGTATAGAATGTCCCGATCATGGGCGCGGTGACGACGTGGAACGCGTCGGCCGGGACGATGACGGGGGCGAATGCCACGTCTGCCTGAAATGGTTGGGGCAGGACCGGTCGCGCCGTCTGGCCAGGGCCCCGCAGCCGGATCGCCACGTCGGCGAACGAGAGATCGAGTTCGGTCACCCCGGTCGCGGCCATCAACGAGACCAGCTCTCGCACCGCGGCGACCGCCTCGACCGAGGATACTTCGAACTGCCTCCCATCGCCGGTGCCGTTGGTCGGCTCGCGTCCGTGGCTGTCCATACGTCTCCTCGGGCCGAATCGCCCCACCGCGCCAGGTGACCCGTCACCTATCTCGCTATTTCACCCGCTCGATGTATTCGCCGGTCCGGGTGTCAATCTTGAGCAGGTCACCGGTGGAGATGAAGAGGGGGACGGTGACGACCAGTCCGGTCTCCATCGTCGCGGGCTTGGTGCCGCCGGTGGCCGTGTCGCCCTTGAACCCGGGGTCGGTGAGGGTGACCGCCAGATTGACCGAGGTAGGCAACTCGAGGTCGATCGGATCGCCGTTGTAGGTCAACAGGTCGACGACATCGTTTTCCCGCAGGAACTTCCCGGTGTCCCCGACCGCGGTCTCGTGCAACGCAATCTGGTCAAAGGTCTCGGTGTCCATGAAGTTGTAGCTCGGCCCGTCCTTGTATAGGTACTGGACGTGCTGCCGGTCCAATCGGACCGAGGTGAACTTGGCGCCGGACTGGACCGTCTGCTGGGTGGTGGAGCCCGAGCGGAGGTCGCGGAGCGTCATCCGGACCTGGGCCGACCCTCGCCCCTGCTTGTTATGTGCGAAGTCGATGACCTTCAGCAGGCGACCATCGATGTCCAGGGTCAGGCCCTTCCGTAGGCCTCCGGTATCGATCATGGGTATCCCTTCTCTCCATCGACGGCGAGAGTCGCCACCGTCCGCGTCGCGTCAGATCGTCATGGCGAGACCTTCGGAGCGCCGGTGAGCCGGCGCAGCCCGTCCGCGCCGACGACTCCCGCGTCTTCGATCCGCACGCCGCCCCAATCGGGCAGGTAGATACCGGGTTCGATCGTGATCACGTCCCCGACTCGGAGGACATCGGTCGATCTGTCGCCACAACTTGGCCCCTCGTGGATCTGGAGGCCAATGCCATGTCCGGTGCCATGGGGATAGTACTCCCCATACCCGGCGGCGGCGATCACGCCAGCGGCCGCATCGTGGACAGACCGTCCCGTGACGCCGGCCCGGGCCACCGTCCAGGCAGCATCGTGGGCGGCCAACACGATAGGGTAGATGGTTCGCAGGCGTTCGTCAGCGTCTCCTAGCCACACCGTTCGGGTCAGGTCGCCGTGATATCCACTCACCAGCGCACCCATATCGATGATGACCGGTTCGCCGGTCGCGATCGGCCTGTCTGTCGGGTCATGGTGGGGGCGGGCCGCGTGGGGGCCACTGGCCACGATGGTCGGGAATGCGGCGCCGTCGGCCCCGGCGCCGGTCAGCGCCCGGCCGATCGCCGCGGCCACTTCCCGTTCCGTCATTCCCGGCACCAGAGATGGCAGGACGGCCTCCAATGCTTGGTCGGTCAAGGCAATCGCCCTGGTGAGGAGCTCCAGTTCCACCTCGTCTTTCTGGCGGCGGAGAGCGGAGATCGGCCCGCCGACCGGGACGATCTCGGTCCCGGGCATGGCGTCCCGCAGCGCCCAATATGCCGCGACCGTGAGGGCGTCCTCCTCGATGCCCAGGCGGCCCGGTGCCATCTCCGCGATGGCCGCCGCGATAGAGGTCGTCCATGGCCGTTGCCAGGCCGCGACGTCGATGTCCTGGACGCTGGCGGCCGCCCAGGGCAGATTCGTCGCGCCGGTATAGAGCGTCGCCCCGCCGGGGGAGACGAGCAAGACGCCACTCGGGGCGCCGTCATCACCGGTCACCCAACTCGACAAGTAGGACCGGTTGGCCGCGGCGGTGACCAGCGCGGCGTCGATCCCTGTCTCGGCGAGCATTGTCCGGGCGCGGTCCAGTCGGCCGATCATGCGCCTGCCTCCGGCGTGGTGACGAGGTCGAGGAGAAACCGGGTTGCCAGGGAATACCCTGCCGGTCCGAGACCGACCACTTGGCCGGTGGTGACGGCCGAGATGACGGAGTGATGCCGGAACGCCTCACGGGCGTGGATATTCGAGAGATGGACCTCGACCGTTGGCCGGGCGACCGCGGCCAAGGCGTCTCGCAGCGACAATCCGTAATGGCTCAGGGCGCCCGGGTTGATCACGATCCCGGTGGCTTCGAACCCGTGGCGGTGAATGGCATCGACCAGGTCACCCTCGTGATTGCTCTGGACATCGACGAGGTGATGGGACGGATCGGTTCCCTCGGCCATCATCCGGACGCTGGCCACGATCGACGACAGCGTCGTCGTGCCGTAGATGCCAGGTTCGCGACGGCCGAGCAGATTGAGGTTCGGTCCGTTCAGAAGCAGGAGGTAGGGTCCGGCCACGGCGTCCCGCTCGTCGTGTCGTCGTGCTGAGGGATCGGTCATCGGTCGATCTTACCCCACCGGGGCGCCGCTGTCGGGCAGGGCAGGGACGTAGGCCGAGATCGGGTAGCTCTCCTCTGAATCGACGGGCACCACCTCGCCCGAGAAGATGAAGACCGGCTGCAGGAACTGGTCGCCCCCGGGCAATCCCGAGGTGGTGTAACCGACCTCGATCCGGTCGTAGGTGACGGTCCCCTCGATGAGGGTCGCCGGTTCGATGCCGCTCCCCTCCAACGGTGCCTCGATATAGGCTCGCCCGAGCTCGACATCGCGCCAGGCCAATTCGGCGTCTCGGAGACGATACAGCTCATAGACCACCACCGTTGGCCATTGGACTCTCGCCTCCAACACGGCACCGCCGGGTCCGAGGGTGACGACGATGCTGGGGTAGGCCGCCAGGATCCGCCCGGGCTCGACCGGGCGAAACTGGACGAAGGTCCGACCGGTATCCGAACTCTGGGGGATAATCTCGCCCTCGCCCATGTCCGGCTCGATCAGGCCCGTCCGCTGGAGCCAGTCGCGGGCAAGGATGATCGCCTCGTCGTCCGCCGGGAGCGGGTCGTCCGTGGCGGCGACCGGGGGGGAGAGGTATTGGATCAGCGTCGGGGTGACGAAGAGGTCGCCATCGCCGGAGGCGACGAAGACATCACCGCCCCGGGACTCGACGGCACCCGTAATACCGAGGGACGCGACCAATGCCGCGACATCCGCTTCCGTCGGCACGGCGGCGTCGATCCGGTAGACCTCAGCGTCGAGCGGGGCTTCCGAGAAGTCGGCCGCCAGTGACGCGTCCAGGGCGTAGGTGAATCCCTGCTCGTTCGTCGAGGGAAAGTCTGCCGGAGGAAGCTCGATTGCCACTTCCCCGGTCGGCTGCGCCTCGCCCGCTTCTGGGCTCGGCTCGGCAGTCGTCCGCGTGCCGAGCACGGCCTGAACGGCCGCGGCGACCGTGGCGCAGGCCGCGTCGTTGGCGTTGGCTGTTCCCGAGGCGGTGCGAGTCGCGGCGTCACCGGAGAGGGGATTACACGCGGTCCTCGTCGGGGCAGTGTCCTGTGCCAGGGCCGGGACGGCCGCCAGCGTCCAGATCACCGGTAGGACGGCCAAGGCGACCGTGATGAAACCGCGGGGCAGGGAAATGGAAAACACGGTGTGAGTGACTCCTTCGCCGCGACGCATGGTCCACCGGACTCGGGGGCATTCGCGAGGCAGTCCTACGGTGCGAGGATCGGCATCCCGGCGGGGTCGGTCTCCATGATCCGGCGCAACTCGACGATCTGGTCCCGTAGAAGCGCCGCCTTCTCGAATTCGAGGTCTCTGGACGCGGCCTTCATCTGGGATTCAAGGTCCTTGACCATCCGGGTCAGTTCGACCTTGGGGATCTCGGCGATGATGCCGGGCTGGCCGCCTTCGGTCCGGTAGCTAACGACTTCCTCGGCCACCTGGCGGACTCGCTCGGTGATGTCGCGGATCTCCTTGATGATGCCGCGCGGCTCGATGCCGTGTGCGGTGTTATGGGCAATCTGGACATCGCGACGGCGATACGTCTCGCCGATCGCCGCCTTCATCGACCGGGTCATCACGTCGCCATACATGATCACCTGGCCGTCGACGTGGCGGGCGGCCCGGCCAATCGTCTGGATCAGCGAACCCTCGGAGCGGAGGAACCCCTCCTTGTCGGCGTCGAGGATGGCTACCAGGGACACTTCCGGCAGGTCGAGACCCTCCCGCAACAGGTTGATGCCGACGACGACGTCGTACACGCCGAGGCGGAGGTCCCGCAGAATTTCGATCCGCTCTAGGGTGTCGATCTCGCTGTGCAGGTAGTGCGTCCGGACCCCGGCCTCCTTCAGGTAGTCGGCCAGGTCCTCGGACATCCGCTTCGTCAACGTGGTCACCAGGACCCGCTCGCCGCGACCGACCCGGATGTTGATCTCGCCCAGCAGGTCGTCGATCTGGCCTTTGGTCGGCCGGACGATGATGGCCGGGTCGATCAGGCCGGTCGGGCGGATGACCTGCTCGACGACGCGCTCGGCGTGCTCCTGCTCGTAGGGGCCGGGCGTGGCCGAGACGTAGATGACCTGGTTGACCATCCCCTCGAACTCGGTGAAGGTCAAGGGGCGATTGTCCCGCGCCGAGGGCAGGCGAAAGCCGTGCTCGACCAGGACATCCTTGCGGGCCCGGTCTCCGGCATACATTCCCCGGACCTGGGGCAACGAGATATGGGACTCGTCCACGAACAGCAGGTAATCATCCGGGAAGTAGTCCATCAGCGTCGATGGCTGTTCTCCGGGACGGCGCCGCGAGAGGTGCATCGAGTAGTTCTCGATCCCGGAGCAGTACCCCGCCTCTTGCATCATCTCCAGGTCGTACATCGTTCGCTGCCGGAGGCGGGCCGCTTCGAGGACCTTGCCCTGATCATCGAACGATTTGAGTTGCCCGTCGAGTTCGGCCTCGATGTCTTTGATCGCGGCGACCAGCTTGTCCGAGGTCGTCACGAAGTGTTTGGCCGGGTAGATGTCGATGTCGAGCCGCTCGATCAGGACCTCGCCGGTCAGGGGATCTACCTCGACGATTCGCTCGATCTCGTCGCCGAAGAACTCGATCCGCAGGGCGATCTCCTCGTAGGCCGGGAAGACCTCCAGGGTGTCGCCCCGGGCTCGGAACGAACCCCGCACCAGGGTCAGGTCATTTCGGTCGTACTGGATGTCGATGAGGTGTCGGATGACCTTATCCCGCTTGACCTGGCCACCGCGGCGGAGCGAGACCACGGTATTGCCGTACTCCTCCGGTGAACCGAGACCGTAGATGCAGGAGACCGAGGCGACGATCAGGACATCGTGACGCGTCAGCAGGGACCGGGTCGCGGCGTGGCGGAGCTTGTCGATCTCTTCATTGATGTCGGCGTCCTTCTCGATGAACGTATCGGTCCGGGCGACGTAGGCCTCGGGCTGGTAATAATCATAGTAGGAGACGAAGTACTCGATCGCGTTGTGCGGGAAGAACTCCTTGAACTCGGAGTAGAGCTGGGCGGCGAGGGTCTTATTGTGGGCCAGGACCAGCGTCGGTCGATTGGTCTGGGCGACGATGTTGGCCATCGTGAACGTCTTGCCCGACCCGGTCACTCCCAGCAGGGTCTGCTGCTTGAGCTCGGCACCGAGGCCGTCGAGCAGCCCCTCGATCGCCTTGGGTTGGTCGCCCGTGGGCCGGAGGTCGGAGACGAGTTTGAAGTCGGGCATCGTGTCCTCCGGGGTCGGGCGACGAGGGCGGGGGAGGGGAAGAAGTGCGATCCAAGTATACCCCGTGCACCGGCCCGGGCCCAGAACACCCGTTCGCCCCCGGTCACGATATGCGATAAAAATCCGTATCGGGGCCGCCGGGGCCGAGGAGATCATCGATGTGACGGACGGCGCTGCGCTGGCCCGCCCAGAGCAGGCGGGCGGTGGCCTCCTCGCGATCGCACCAGGCGCTGTCGAAGTGCTCGTCGTCCAGGACGACCGGCACGCGCGGGCTGACTTCGCAGACGAGGACCGGGGCCAGGACGACGGTGTCGCTGAGGTGATCGTAGAACTGGTGGATGATGTCGGCCGACGAGTAGGTGCCCTCGTGGATACCGGTCCTGGTGCGAATCGCCCTCCTGGCCGCGTCCATCGCGGTCTCACGGCCAGTCACCTGAGTATGGATCGGTTGCCAGGTCTGGCCGAGTGGCAGGTCCGGCTTCCGGAGCAGGAGCAAGAACTGGAGTCCGCCCGGTTGGCGGCGGACGAGGTAGGCATCGACGCTGTTGGCGACCACATTCGGCACCGGGGTGTTCCCTCCAGACGACACGTCACGAGACGATCCAGACCGTTCCCCCGCACGGGGACGACCGGGCTCGACCCGAGGCTCAGAAGCGCCGGCCCCGGCCGAACCGTTCTCGCAGGGACCGCAACACATCGGGTCGCTCGGGATCGAACGTCATGTCCCGGCCTCGCCAGCGCTTGACGGACGGTTGGGTCGCCCGCCGGAAGCGGGGAACGAACAGGATCAACAGGGAGGCGACACTGGTCCAGCCAAGAATGGTCGAGAGCAGGGGAGAGACGTCTCGCAGAGCCAGGCCGAGGCCCGCCGTGATGACTGCCACGAGCAGGGGCAGGATGGCGGTCAGTCGTGGTCCGAATTGGAACCGGCGCAACCTGTCGGACATGGCGGCCCGGCGCCTGGCGTTGGTCCGGCGCCTGACGTGATCGGTGAAGCTGATCGGCCGGTCGGTCCGCTGCAAGATTTCCAGGACCTCGTCCTCCATCCGTGACCTGGGCGGGTCTGGAGCGTCTGCCGGGGGGCGAATAAGGGTCATCGGGGCGACCTTTCGGGGACCGGTCTACTGACCGGCGAACGGTGCGGGGGTGGCGGACGTGGCCGTGAGGACGGGTGCGGTGGCGATCGTCGCGACCGCAGCGATCGCGGTGTCGATTTCTTCTGCGGTGGAAAATGGGCCGGGGCTGAAGCGGACAGTTCCGGCGGGAAAGACCCCGAGGGCCCGGCAGGCTTCCGGGGCGCAATGCAGGCCCGCGCGGCAGGCGATGTCGAACGATTGGTCCAGCACCATCGCCACTTCCTGCGGCGACCACCCCCGCGCCACGAACGAGACGACGGCGGCCTGGCGAGCCGGATCCCCGGCCGCGAGGACGGTGACGCCGGGGATCGCCGCGAGGCCGGCGACCAACCTGGTCGTCAGACCCGCCTCGTGAGCCGCGATCGACGCGACCCCCCGATCCTCCAAGTAGGCGAGGCCCGCCCCGAGCGCCGCGATCCCGACGGTGTTGAGGGTACCGGCTTCGTATCGGTACGGCAATTCGGCCGGCGGCGCGTCGTCCTCTGACCGGAAGCCAGTCCCGCCGGTCAGCAAGGGATCCAACCGGGCGGGGTCGACCCGGTGCCCGATCACCAGGGCTCCGGTGCCGGGGGGGCCCATCAGCCCCTTGTGCCCCGGCACCGCGACGAGATCGGCCCCGAGCATCTCCATGTCGAAGGGGATGGCCCCGGCCGTCTGGGAAGCGTCGAGGAGCAGGAGCGCACCCGCCGCGTGGGCGAGCCGGGCGACTCTCGAGACGGGCTGGATGGCGCCGTTGACGTTCGAGGCGTGGGTCATCACGACCAGACACGCGCCACGCATCGCTGACGCCAGGCGGTCCTCGTCGATGTCCACGTCGGGCCCAAGCGTGAGGGTGACCACCTCGACGCCCCGTCCCGCGACGACCGCCAGGGGACGCCGGACGGCATTGTGGCCCATGCCCGTCGAGACGATGCGGTCACCGGGGCGGGACATCCCAAGGATGGCCAGGTTGATCGCCTCGGTCGCGCTGCCGGTGAAGATCACCCGGTCAGGGTCGGCCGCGCCAAGCATCACGGCCAAACGGGACCGGGTTTCGGCGATGGCCAGGGCCGCCTCGCGGGCCATGCGGTGGCTACCCCGGCCCGGGTTCGCCCCGGCCACTGCCAGGAAGGCCGCGAGCGTCTCACCGACGGAAGGGGGCTTCGGCCAACTCGTGGCGGCGTTATCCAGATAGATCATCGCATTCCTAATGGCCAACCCAGCGCGCGTAGTCGGCCCGTGCGACCCCGGCGTCGGACGTGTCGTGGACGATCGCCCGGCCATCGGGAAAGACCGTTAGGCCGCGGCCCGGGCCGGACGGGGTGAACCGGAGCAGGAACGGCGTCAAGCGCACGACGCCCAGTCCATCGAGCCGTCGGGCGAGGCCGTCGAGGTCGACTGGCGCGGGGGGGTGAGCCGACACTTGCATCGAGTCGCGGCCGCACAGTGCGACCGACTGGCGGACCGCGGAGCCCAAGCTCGGGAATTCTCGCGCCCCACAGACGGGACATCCCGGGCGCGGGGCGCCGGTCGGGACCGTTTCCATGGTCACTCTCCACATGTCCAGAGTGACAAGGCCGCCGTGCATGGCGTCGAATTGGCCGGTCAGCACCTTCATGGCCTCGACCGATTGGACTGCCGCAACCGCTTCGACCGCGGGCCCGATCACCCCAGCCGTCTCGCAGGTCGGCAGGCTGCCCGGAGCCGGGGCACGGGGGAACACGCACCGCAGGCACGGTGTCTCCCCCGGGATCACGGTCATAGACATCCCGGTGCTGCCGACGACCCCGCCGTAGACCCAGGGGATGCCCAGTTTGACCGCCACCTCGTTGATGATCGAGCGGGTCTCGATCGAGTCGGTGCCGTCGACGATCAGGCCGGCATCCGCGACCAGGGACTCGATATTTCCACCGTGGACATCGACCACGACCGGTACCACGTTCACCTGACCATTGATGCCGGCGAGGACCCGAGCAGCGGCGATGGCCTTGGGGAGGGCATCGGCGACGTGGGACTCGTCGAAGAGCACCTGTCGCTGCAAATTCGAGGTCTCGACGTAGTCCCGGTCGAGGATCGTCAGGTGCCCGGCGCCGGCCCGGACCAGCGTATTGGCGACGGCGGATCCGAGCGCCCCGCAGCCGACCAGGACGACCCGCGCCGCCGCGAGGCGGTCCTGGGCGTCGCCGCCGAGCGGTCCGAAGCGCATTTGGCGGGCGTAGCGGTCGTGGGCCATGGGCGGGACTCTCGAGCCTGGAGACACTCGGGTGATAGGTGGGCGAGCACGGTCATGGTACCTTACGGCCCGCGCCGTTCACCATCGACTCTCATCGCGGGACCATGTCTCGGTCCATGCCGGACGTGCCGGGTCGTTGATGATGGGGATCGTCGCGATGACGATGGGGATTGGTGATGGTGAGCGAGGAGCCGACAGCGGGACTGCCGAGACATCGATTGCGATACACCGTCCTCGACAATGTGGGCACGGTCAGTTTCGTCGGCCCGGCCCACCTATTGAAGATGCTCACGGCGAGTTGCGCCGGGTCGCCGCCGACGACGGCGGCACTCCTCGACGCGGTCTCCGCCCTCGATGCCGAGACCATCTCCCCGGTCAAGCGAGACCTACGCGTCTTCGACGAGCACTTCACCCGCGATGAGCACCCCGGTCTCGTCGAGTGGCTGTCCGCCGACCGACGGCGAGGACCGTTTCGGGTCCTGGACGACGGCACCCGGGTGGCCAGCATGGGTCCGGAGGGTTCCGGGCTGGTCATCTTCAACTTGCCCCGGCGCCGGAACGTCCAAGTCCAGAACAGCAATGCGAACCCGCGTCGCCAGGATCGGGGGCGGATGCGGCGCGATGGCAAACCGACCGGGGCTCTCTACCGCTACCGGCTGCCAGACGAGTGGAGCATCCTTCCCTGACGTCACGGTGCGCCGGGATGTCAGTGCGGTCGGTCAGTCGTCGCCCTTGTCACCGCGGCGGGCGCCGGCGGGCCGGCGCGAAGCCGACGAGCGGCGACGGCCGGCGAAATTGCCGAACAGCATCCTGCCCATCTGGCCGCTCATGTTGACGGCGCTCAACTCGTCGCGGGTCTCCTGAAGCAAACCACCCTCGCGGGTCGTCTGGGTCGACCAATCTGCCCGCGCGTCGCGGGCGCCCTCGAAGAAGGTCAGCAGGTCATCTGACCGGTCCTCGGACCGGAGCATACCCTTGAACCTCTGGAGTTCTTCGACCATGGCATCGACCCATCGCTCCACGGCGGGGCCGTTCGTCAGAACGATGTCGCGATGCATCTCGGGGCCGCCCGCCGCCAGGCGAGTGAGGTCGCGGAAGCCCGTCGCGGTCAAGGCTCGCATGTCTCGCCATGACGGGTCATTAGAGACTGCCCGCATCAGCGCGGTCGAGACCACGAACGGGAGGTGACTGACCCCGGCGACGTAGGCGTCGTGCTCGTGCGGGTCGATGAAGTACGGCTCGGCGCCGAGGGCGGCGATCATCCCGAGGACGATCTTGTTGGCGTCCTCGGTCGCGGTCACCGACGGGCAGACGCACCATGTGGCGCCCTTGAATAGGTCGGCGTCGGCGGCCTCGATGCTCTGGGCCTTGCCGGCCATCGGGTGGCCGCCAACGAAGTTGACGCCCGCCGGGATCGCCTCGGTGGCCCAGGCCAGGACATCGGCCTTGGTCGAGCCGGTATCCGTGACGACGGCGCCCGGACGAAGGGACGCGGCGATGTCAGACATCGTTTCCCGCATCGCGGCGACTGGCGTGGCGAGGACGATCAGGTCAGCGCCGGCGATGGCGTTGACCAATTTCCACTCGGCATGGTCGACCGCACCGATTTTCTTGGCAAGTTGCTGATGATCTAGGTCGGTGTCGAATCCGGTGACGCGCAGGGCGGGACTGGATCCTCCTTGAGCGGCCGACCACCGGCGCAGTCCCAGGCCAATCGACCCCCCGACGAGCCCGAGTCCGATAATGGTCACGCGTTGCATGGTGTACATCCTTCCCGGTGGACGGCGTCGTGTTCGAGGTCCCGGCCGACGGACCGGGAGATGTCGCTCGATCTAGATTTGAACGACATCGATCTCTCGGACCCAGCCCTCCTGGCCATCCTCGGTCTGGAAGAGGAGCCAGGTCCCATTCTCGGCAGGGTTCTCGGCGTCCTCTCGCTGCTCGCCCTGCGATTCGAGCTGAGTGCCGGGCGGGAGAGCGATGATCACCGTAGATTGACCGCCGGCTATGCTGGGCGCCGTCCGGAAGTTAATGCCGGTATCAGCGCCGGGATCGACCTGGTAATCGGGTTCGAACGCCGTATCGTCCTCGGCGATCGTGATCGGGCCGGTCGTGGCGGTCGGGGTGGGAGCGGGACCGTCTCCCTCGGGCGTCGGTTCCTCATCGGCCGCGCTCGTGGGGTCTTCGCCGGCCGCTGCCGACGGTTCCTCACCGGGCCCGGACAGGGCCGCGGTAGACTCGGTGGCTCGAGCAGGTTCGACAGAGGGGGTGGGGTCCTGTGGCACGTCGGCCGCGACGAAATCGCGGGTGTAGGGCTCCAGGGCCCCGTAGATGAGGACGAACCCGCCGAGGAGGACCATCGCGGCGATGAGCATGCTCAGTCCGACAGCGATGCCCCCGCGCCGACTATGCTGGTGGAGACGTCGCGTCAGGCCAGCTGGAACCATATCCCAATTCTGTCACACGGTTCTGCGCACGGGCGTCCACCGCGTCGTCCCGGTAGCGACTCGACTATCATGCGGTACCCATGAGTATACCATGGCCTGCCGTCCGCTCTTCGCCGCCCGAACCGCGGCAAAGGGTTCGACCGAAACGTGTTCAGGAGGCTTCATGCTCGCCCTCAGTCGCGCCGACCTGCGCACCTTCGTGCCGATGGTCGACGCGATCTCCCTGATGAAGTCCGCGTTCGCGGAGTTGTCGGCCGGTCGGGCCGAGGCCCCCCTGCGGACAGGCATTCACCTTCCCGAGAGCCGCCTAGACGCCTTGTTCATGCCAGCCTCGGTGCCCGGCCTCGATGCCCTCGGGATCAAGGTCGTCGCGGTCGGGCACGACAATGCGGCGAAGGGATTGCCCCTGATCCACGCTATCGTGTTCCTGCTGGACCCCATCACCGGCGTTCCGCTGGCAATCTTGGACGGGACGTACCTGACCGCGCTGCGGACCGGGGCCGTGTCCGGGGCCGCTACCGATCTGCTAGCCCGCCCGGATGCCTCGGTGCTCGCCGTGTACGGCGCCGGCGCCCAGGGCGTCACCCAGGCCGCGGCGGTCTGCGCCGTCCGCTCGATCGAGCGGATCCTGGTGATCGACCTCGATCCTGACCGCCTTCGGAGATATCGCGAGGCATTGACCAGCGACTGGCCGGAACTGGTCGACCGCCTGGAAACGACGACCGACCCTTCGGTCGCGCGTGAAGCGCACATCATCTGCACCGCGACGACTTCACGCCGGCCGGTGTTCGCCGACGGGGATGTCCGGCCCGGTACTCACATCAATGGCGTTGGGGCCTACACGCCCGAGATGCAGGAGATCCCAGCCGAGACCGTGGCTCGTTCGGTCGTCGTCGTGGACCAGGTCGAAGCGGCCCTGGCGGAGGGGGGGGACTTGACGATCCCGTTGGCGGACGGCGTGATCGGGCGCGAGCACATCCGGGCCGAACTCGGCGAGATCGTCGCGGGGACGAAGACCGGCCGGACCGCCGAAGACCAGGTGACATTCTTCAAATCGGTCGGGAACGCCATCCAAGATGTCGCCGTTGCCCGGCGAGCGTACGCCAGGGCGCTGGACGCTGGCGCGGGCATCGAGGTGCCGCTCGATTGAGGCGAGGCGCCGTTGATCTCACGGGGAGATGAACCGGTGGCGCACTCAACGGTCCAGCGATTCGTCCGACTCGGGAAGGTCGAGACGCAGATCGCCGCTGGGCATCCGGAAAAGGAGACGCCGACCGGAGAACCGGGAACCGAGCGATCGAACTCCGGAGTGCCTCGCACGTCAGGGATGAAGACGCCCGCGTCGGATGATGCGGGCGTCGACCGTTGCCCACGAACCCGACCCGTGCGGGACGCTAGTCGGCGGCGACCAGGGCCGAGGGGACGACGCTGATCGGGCAGGTTCCAGTAGCACAGACCCCGTCCTCGATGTGGGCGCGGAACTCGTCGGCGTACATCTTCATCATCCCCAGCAAGGGCATAGGGGCAACCTGGCCCAATCCGCACAGTGACAATTCGATGATGTGCTTGCTCGTGCGCTCCAGCAGCGCGAGGTCGGCCATCGACCCGCGCCCCAGGCGAATCCGGTCGAGCACCTCGACTAGGGCTGGGTTGCCAAGGCGACAGGGGACGCACTTGCTGCACGATTCGTAGCGATTGAAGGCGGTCAGGTAGCGGGCGAAATCAACGACGCAGACGTTCTGGTCAAAGACGACGAAGCCGCCGGACCCCAGCATGCCGCCTAGATCGGTCATCGAGTCGAAATCGACCGGGATGTCGAGGTGGTCATCCCGCAACGGGCCGGCCGAGACGCCGCCGGTCTGGATGCCTTTGAAGGACGAACCCTCCCGCATGCCGCCCCACACCTCCTCGACGAGTGTCCGCAAGGAGATCCCCATGGGCACCTCGACCAGACCCATCGTCTTGACGGGCCCCTGGACCGTCATCAACTTGGTGCCTTTGCTGCCCTCGGTCCCGATCCCGGCGAACCACTCGCCCCCCCGCATGATGATGTCGGGGATGTTTGCCAGGGTCTCGGTATTGTTGGCGATAGTCGGGCGCTTCCAGATGCCTTCCTCGACCGAACGGGGCGGCTTGGTCCGGGGCTGGCCCCGGACACCCATGATCGAGAACATGAGGGCGGACCCCTCGCCACAGATGTAGGCGCCGCCGCCGGTCCGGACGCGAAACGCGACCGACTTGCCGGAGCCGAGGACATCGTGGCCGATCAGGCCGAGGCGCTCGGCGTCGGCGACGGCCTTCCGGAATCGCTGGATCGCGAGCGGATACTCCCCACCGATGTAGTTATAGCCCCGCTCGGCGCCGCAGACGATGCAGGCGATGAGGATCCCCTCGAGGATCCGATGCGGATCGCCCTCGTGGATGCGGCGGTCCTTGTAGACGTTCGGCTCGCCCTCGTGACTGTTGCAAATGACGAACTTCGGGCGGGCCTTGGCCTTCCTGCCGCTCTCCCACTTGATGCCCGCGGGGAATCCGGCACCCCCACGGCCTCGCAGGCCGGAGGCGGTGACCTCCGCGATCGCCTCCTCGGCCGACAACTCGAAGAGCACCCGGAAATAGGCGCTGTACGCGCCACGCGCTATCGCGTCCTCGATCGACTCGGGCTCGATCACCCCGACGTTGCGGAGGACGATCCGCTCCTGGTGACGGAAGAAAGGGTGGTCGTCCAGGGCCGGGACACCGTTGAACGCGGCACCGTCGCGGACGCCCAGGGCACGATCTTCGAGCGACCCCGCGAGCAGGGCCGGGACCTCGGCGAGCTCGACATTGGCGTAGACGATCGGCGGTTGGTCCGGCCGCTTGATCTCGACCCACGGCTCCATCCAGAGTGCGCCGTTGCCACTCACCTCCCGCACGATCGCGGTGCTCCCGGCGAGTTCCCGGCGACAGGCGGCGAGGACCTCGACCGCGCCTTTGGCCAGCGACGAACTGTCCACGCCGACGCTGACGACGGTCTGCCCGGCCGCCCACAGCTCGTCCCAGCGGCGGGTGGCGGCGGCCCGGTAGGCCTCGAAATCGACCCGGCTGGTGAGGCGGTCCGATCCCTTCCCGGGTCCGAACGCATGGTCGGTGACGGCCGGAGTGGCGTGAGACGTGGACATGGCCCTATCCCTCCCTGGGGACGCCGCGCGTGAACGCCTGGCCAAGGACGGCGTCGAGCCGGTCTGGCGTGAGGTCGCCGTGGAAGTCCTGGTCCAACTTGACGAATGGGGCCCGGTCACAGACGCCGAGGCAACCGTTGACCACTTGGATCGTCAATTCTCCGTCGGCGGTCGTGTCGCCGTCGCCGATCCCGTAGCCATCCTGCAGGTGCTGGACGATCTGCTGCGAACCCAGCGCATAGCAAGACATGCCGTGGCAGACCAGCATGAAATGCTTGCCGCGCGGCTCGGTCCGGAAGTCAGCGTAGAAGGTCAGCAACCCGTAGACGCGATTCTCGGTGGTACCGAGGTGATCGGCGACCAGCCGCGCCGCCTCGAGCGAGACCCAGCCGAAGTGCTCGTTGATCTCCTGGAGGGCGGACAGGATCAGTTCCTGGGCCTCCTGGTGATCGGAGGGCCGCATGTGCGAGAGAAGGTCTCGGACGACCGCGAGGTCGATCTCCGTCGAGGGGGGATGGGACACGCGTTGCTCCGATACCGAGCCGACCGGGTCCCGGGCGCGAGGGACGCCCACGCCAGGGACGACATAGGGCGAGTATAGGCACGCCCCCGGGGGCCGTCAAAGCAGATCGTGACGGATGGTCCGCACGTTACCCCCTCGCGAACAGGGCACTGAAATCGCCGTCGAAGCTACGGAGGAACTCATGCACGTCGATGAGATCGTCGGTGGTCACGACCGGGAGCGGGGGGGTCGGTTCGAACGCGTCTCCTCCGTCCCCGAGGATGCCGGGGACGTTGTCCCCCGTGAACTCGGTCCGGCTGAGATCTTGGAGCGCTTCCTTGGCCTCACGTGGGTCGCCGTCGTCGAGGACGGCGGCCACGAACGATCGGGCGTGACACTCGTCGCACTCGACGACCATCGTCCACATGGCGGGCTTTCGCGACACGACATGGACATCGTCTGGGACGAAGGCGTGATGGCAGACCCCACAACGCCCCATTCGATCGATGACCTTCTGCTTGATCTTGCGATCCGGAACCGGATTCTCCATGAGAGTCGACTCACTCCTGATGTGTGGCCAAGAGGACTGGACGACGGACGCCGTCGCTAGCCCTTGGACCGCTTATCGAAATCTTCGAGGTCGAGCGTGTTGATGAAATCCCGGAACACGGTCAATCGCTCATCGTCCGGACGCTCACCTTGGGCGGCCTCGGCCTCGACGGCAGCCGGCGTGCCGGCACCCTCGTCGTCTTCATCGTCGTCCGGCACCAAGGATGCCCGGTCCATCACGCGTTCCGAGACCAAGATGGGCACCTTCGCCCGGACCGCGATCGCGATGGCATCACTGGGACGGGCGTCGATGTCCACCGTGCGATCACCGTGCCGGAGGACGATCGTCGCGTAATAGATCTCGTCGGTCAGGTCGGAGACCAGGACGCGCTCGATGTGCCCGTCCAAGTCGGCCACGATCGACTTGACGAGATCGTAGGGCAAGGGGCGTGCCGCGTTCACGCCCTGGATCTCCATCGCGATCGCCTCGGCTTCCCAGACGCCGATCCAGATCGGCAGGTGACGCGGACCGTCGACCTCCTTCAAGATCACGACCCGATTCTGGTTGACGAGGCTGACCCGGATGCTCTCGACGACGGTCTCTATCATCGTCCGTGTCCTCCATCCGTAGTGGTGATGTCAGGGTGCGCGGTGATGCGGATGGCTCCTGGCGAGCGAGGATGGGGTCGGGGTGACGTGGCACGATCCATCGACCGGCACTCCCTATTCTACACGGGCACCCCACCGATCGGATGACTTGGGGCAACGGTACATCGCAATCGCCAGACCCGTGTCCGCCTCCTCGGCCCACGGCTACCGCCGCACCCCCGGATACTCCTCATGAGGCACCATGCCAAAGCGCTGCCGGGGCCAGTAGATCAACCACGCCTCGCCGGTGATGTCGTCGACCGGGACCGGACCAAACGCCCGGGAGTCGGTGCTGTCGTCCGGATTCGACTGACCCAAGGACATACACCGACCCGGCACCGGCAGTCTCCGGACCGCGGAACGGTTCGGCCGCGCACCGGGTAGTCACCCCGTCGAGATATGGCTCGACCAACGCGGTGTCGTTGACGAGGACAGTCCCATTTCGAATCTCGACGATGTCTCCGGGCACGCCGATCACCCGCTTGATATAGGGCTGGTCAGTCGTGTCGGAGGCGGGTGCGGCGACCGGAGTCCCCGGCCCCGGAGAAGGCGGGGGTTCTGGAGGATCAAAGACAATGATGTCACCACGCTCGGGCGGATGGAAGTGAAAGACGATGTCCTCGTCCTCCCGGTCCTCCCCCCGCCAACAGGCCGAGCATGGCGTTGCGATCGAAATGGAGATGCACGTTTCGGTTGGCCGGCGGCATCTCGTGGTCTCGGAGACTCGGCACCATGCTGGGACCGTCGACCTTGACGTTAAGCACCACCGCCCGCACCGCGACGAAAATCACCACGACCAGGACGATCGTTTCCACCACTTCGCGCGGCGCCCGCCCGGCCCTCGACGGTCCAGTCGAGCGCGTGCCGGCCGGGGCGGTCGCCATGCGGCTCGTCCTCGCGGCCTTGACTCGACGGCTCAGGTCTGGGTCAGCGATTCCCGTCCTCTCACCACCAGAGAGGAGCGGGACAGGATGTCAACCGGGTGGCGGAACGATGCTCCACCTCGTCACCAGGTCCCTTGCGGGCCGTGGTGCATCACGCGGCCATGCTAACCGGACAGTTCCGGATAATCGTAGTGCGGCACGAGGTCGAAGTGTTTCATCGGCCAATACGTCAACCACGCCTTGCCGATGATGTCATCGATCGGAACGGGGCCGAAGACGCGTGAGTCGGTGCTGTTGTTGCGATTGTCGCCGAGGACGAAGATCGATCCTTCCGGAACGGTGACCGGGCCGCAGAACCGCTCCGTCGTGCACCCCGTGATCCCGGCGGCGATATAGGGTTCATCCAATTCGACGTCGTTGACGAACACGCTCCCATTGCGAATCTGGATCACGTCGCCCGCGAGTCCGATGACTCGCTTGATATAGGGTTGCTCGGATGGGCGCGCCGTGGGAGGGTCAAAGACGATGATGTCGCCGCGCTCGGGCGGGTGGAAGACGTACGTGATGTCCTCACCTTCCCGATCGTCGCCCGGTAACAGATTGAGCACCGCGTTCCGGTCGAAGTTGAAATAGACGTTCCGATTGACCAGCAGCATCTCGGTGTTGACGAGATTGGGCAGCATGCTGCTGCCGTCGACCTTGAAGTTGAGGACCACCGCCCGGACCGCCACGAAGATCACCGCCGCAAGGATGATGGTCTCCACGATCTCCCGGACCGCTCGTCCGACGCCGGATCGACTATCGGGCCGGGTCTCGGCCCCCGGAGCGATTCGCGGGTCGTCTGCCGTCGCGACATCGTAGTGGTCGCCGTCGGGCGGCGACCCAAAATGCGGAATATCACGACCCGTGCTGACCGGGCGCTCGCTGTCCATCGTCATCCCAACCTAGACATCGTCCGAAGAGGAAGGGCCCACCGGCCCAGGTCGGGACGGAACTCCTCCAACGTACGATGTCACGGTAGCACACCGGCTCACGATGGGTCCGTCACCGGACGCCTCGGCGTCATCTCGACCACCGGTCGAAGCGGTCGATAGACGTGATCGGTGACGGACCACGTCTTGGCTTGGCCACCAGATCCCACCCGGTACTAAAGACCCAACTACGGTGATCGGCGCCCGGCCGGGGATACCAGCGGGATGATCGGCTGCCTACAATGGGCGGGACGGGTCGCGAGGCAGCGCCACGCATGTCCCAGTCGAAGAAGGAGCGAGCGTGTCCGAGGCGACCAAGACACCCGAGGTGGCGCACATCCCGGTCGAGGCGCGGGAGCCCAGGCAGTCGGTCGTCGCCGGGCGGCCGAACACGCTCAAGCCAGGCACGATCCTCCAAGGCCGTTACCGCATCCAGGAAGTGCTGGGCGTCGGCGGCATGAGCACCGTCTACCGGTCGCGGGACCTGCGGTTCGCCGGCGTAGACCGGCAGTGCGCCGTCAAGGAGATGTTCAACGTCGGCGATGACGCCCGGGTTCGCCAGCTCCGGATGAGCAACTTCCAGCGGGAGGCGGCTCTGCTCGCGACGTTGTCCCACGCCGCGATCCCCCGGATCTATGATTTTTTCGAACATCAGGGTTCGATCTACCTCGTCCTCGAATTGATCCAGGGTCATGACCTGGAGTCGATGCTATCCCAGCACGGGGGACCGTTCCCGGAGGAGGACCTTATCCGGTGGGGCCTCGAACTCTGTGACGTGATGGGGTTCCTCCACGCCCAGCAGCCCGAGCCGATCATCTTCCGGGACATGAAGCCGAGCAACGTGATGGCCCGGTCCGACGGGCGGATCGCCTTGATCGACTTTGGCATTGCCCGCACCTTTGCCCCGTCCCAGAAGGGGACGATGATCGGCACGGAAGGGTACGCCCCGCCGGAGCAGTACCGGGGCGTCGCCGACGTGCGGGGTGATGTGTACGCCTTCGGGGCCACGCTCCACCATCTGGCCACCGGGTCGGACCCTCGCTCCGAAACCCCGTTCACCTTCGCCCAGCGTCCTCCCCGTCGCCTCAACTCCCGCCTCAGCCCTGAGTTCGAGCAGGTGATCCTCCGGGCCGTCAGCTATTCTCCGTCCGACCGGTTCGCGACCGTCGAAGAGATGAGAGAGGCGCTCAAAGAGGTCCGGGATAGGGCCCTCCGGGCTCCGGCACCGCTTTCCCCCGACCGGCGCGAGCGTGCCGCGGGGTCCGGCATCCTTGCGCCGCTGACCCCGGACCAGCGAATGCGGTCGTCAGGCTCCGGCATCCTCGCGACGGAGTCCGTCTCGCCCGGGACGGGCGACGTCAAGTGCGGAATGGAGCGAATCGATTGGGTCCGGGCGACCGGGGACGAGGTTCGCGGTTCGGCCGCCCACGCCGGCGGGGCGGTCTACGTCGGTTCTTACGACCATCATGTCTACGCCATCGACGAGACAGACGGGACGGTCCGGTGGAAGTTCCGGTGTCAGCGGGGAGTGGTCTCCCGCCCGGCGGTTGCCGCCGACCTCTTGATCTTCGGGTCGGAGGATCACAACGTCTACGCGGTATCGCGTCAGCAGGGCCGGAGCGTGTGGACGTTTCGGTCCACGATGCCGGTCCGGTCATCGCCCCGGGTCGATGACAAGAGCTGCTACATTGGCTCCGATGATGGCTTTGTCTACCGGCTCGACCGGGCCAAGGGCACGATCCTGTGGCGCCACCGGACCTGGGGGCCGGTCCGCTCGACGCCGCTGCTCGACGAGGACCGTCTCGTGTTCGGTTCAGACGATGGATACCTCTACGTCCTCGAAGCGGAGAGTGGCAAGCCGGTCTGGCGAGCACAATGCGACGCGGCCGTCGTGGCCTCGCCGGTGAGGGTCGGGCGACGGTACGTCGTCGGGGCGATGGATGGGACGGTCCGCACCTTCGACCGTGAATCCGGCCGAGGCGGATGGACTTTCCCGACTTCCAAGCCCATTCTCGCCACGGCGGCGTCGATGGACGAGTCCGTCTACGTCCCCTCCGCGAACGGCGTCCTCTACGCGCTCGACGGCCAATCGGGCATGGTGAACTGGCAGGAAAAACTCTGTCGCCAGATCACGTCGTCACCAGTGGTGGACGGGGAGTCCCTCTATATCGGCGGGGCCGACGGGGTCCTCCGCGCCCTCAACCGGCAGGACGGGTCCCCGCTCTGGGAAGTGAGGACCGACAAGCCGATCGTCTCCCGACCCCTGGTCACCGCCGACCATATCATCGTCGGTAGCCTGGACAACTCGGTCTACGCCATCCACCGGACGACATGACGGTCAGTGCCGGTTGCGGTCCCGATCCCGATCCCGATCCTGGTCTAACGTCCGGACCCCAGTGATCATTCGCACCACAACGAACGACGGCCGCGCCCATGGGTGTGCCCGTCCACGCGACGCCAGGAGGACGCCACCATGGCCATCACCGCGATCATCCACTTCATTGGCGAGGACGCGATCGTCGGCGATCTCGACGAGATGCCAGCGATGGCACAGCAGTATGTCGTCGTCCGCAACGTCCGACGCAAGGACGGCAAGATCGTCGCCTACGTCGAACCCGACGCCAAGGCCTTCATCTTCCCATTGGCCCGGATCACGTTCATCGAGTTGATGGACGAGATCAGTGACGTTTCGGCGGCAACGAACGGCTCGGCGCCCGCGAAGGGCACGACCATCTTTGGCTTCTTCCGCGAGGACGAGGGCCAGTCGTAGGGACGATGCCGGGAACCGTTCATCAAGCGACCGGGCGGCCCGAGTGGGGGCGCCCGGTGGTCGGTTGTGTGTTACGACCGCGGGGGGGGGATGCGCCCCCCACAAATCGTCGGCCCGGACCTCACGACGCTCGACCACCCGGGGCGCCTCGACATCGTCACGCTTGGTCGAGGTGGCGGCGGTGGTCGAAGCGGAGTCGATCGCCTCGTCGTTGGTATTTTCCTTGAATTCCGTGATTCCCTTTCCCACT
>JBBJOE010000089.1:0-9233 GCA_037721765.1 Thermomicrobiales bacterium | reverse complement strand
CGACGGCCCGGCCCCTCGACGACCCCGCGCCGGGCCATATGGGCCGTGCCCCTCTCCTAATGTCCAGCGAGTTCCAGCGAGCGACCCGGCGAGCCATATGCCGGACCGACCCGCCATGTGCCGCGAATCGGGTCTCCCGGCACGGCCGGTGGGCGGGCGTCAACGTGACGGGATGCCTGAACGGGCCGGCGCCCGGTCCGGCCGATGCTGGTCGACGCGTGCCTTTTTCCTGGCCAATGTCCGTGGCCATCGACCGAGGGTCGATCAGATCGGGGGTGCCGGTTTTGACCCTCGTCACCCACGACCCGACACCGAGCAGCGCACCCTGCCGTTGGAGTCGCGATGCTCGGCCCTCCGCCTGCCAAGGGACGTTTCCCGCCCCTGTCCCTCCCATCCCTCGTGGACAGGGTCACCTGGTTCGAGAGAAGAGCCGGCCCGCCACCGGTACGGGTCAGCGGTAGGTTCCGGGCCCGAACGGTACGCGAGTTGCCCGGGAATGCCCTGCTGATCTGGGCCGGACAGCCCCGGTACGGGTGGTACAGTTAGCGCCGACCGGCCCCGTTCGGGGCGACCGCACGCCAGGCCCGGTGACCGACCGGACGCCCCACCCCCGGAGAGGCTCGCATGCCCCGACCGCACGCCCGGTTCGTTCCCGTCGTCGTCGCGCTGCTGCTCGGCACGTTGGTCCTCGGGAGCGTTCCCGCTCCGCCCGCCCGCTCCCAAGATGGCGAAGACACCTCCGCCACCGAGACCCTGATGCGGGCCACGGTGGACGGTGTTCCCCTCGCGCCCTCGTTCATCCGCCTGCTCCGGATCGTGATCGAGCCCGGCTCGACCGTCCCCCTCCACACCCATCCCGGACCGGAGTACAACCTGGTCGAATCCGGCACCCTGACCGTCACCTCCGAGGCCGCCTCCGTCCTCGTCGAGGCGGAGACCGGCGCCCAAAGCACCACCCCGGTCGATGAGGCGTTCGACGTGGTGCCCGGCCAGACCGTGGTCTTCCCGCCGGAGACCGCATTCACCTTCGCCAACGGGGGCGAGGAACCGGTCCAACTCCTGACCGTGGTGATCCTGCCGGCCGGGCCCCAACGCCCCCCCGGCATCGCCTACCCCGGCGGCGACCCGGACGCCGACGCCTACGCCGGCATATCGAACCAGGTCCTGGGCGACGGCGTCGCGACCCGCTTCCCGGCGGGCCCGGTGTCGGTGGTGGTCGACCGCGTTCCCCTCTCCGTCGAGACCCCCCTGGCGGCCTCGGCCGACCCCGTCCTGGTGTCGCTGGCCGACGCCGGGGCTAACCTGATCATCGCCGGTGGCGTCGTCCAGATCTCCCGCACCGCGAACCCCGGCCCGCAGCCCAATTCTGACCCCGGCGAGTCCTACCGCCTCGGCGTCGGCGACGCCCTCTTTTTTCCGAACGGGCACCGCGAGATCGCCATCCCCGCCGAGGCCAACCCGCTGACCCTGCTCCGCGTCACCCTGACCACCGGCTCGGGTGACGAGGCCGTCACCGGTGGCCCCGACCCGGCGGCGAGCCCGGGCGCCAGCCCCGAAGTCGGACCGGTCGTGATCGCGGAGGCCAGCCCGGTCGCGGCCGACCTCGTCGGCAGCGTCGACATCCGCGGCACGGGCGGCGCCTCGACCGCCAACACGGACACCGGCGACGAGACCCCGCCCGGTGACGCGTCCGTCGACACCGGCGACGAGGACCCCGCCGCCACCGAACCGCCGGTGGAGGGCGACCCGGCCGGCACGGGTGCGATCTCGATCGGCTCGACGGTGATCACCAGCGACACCGAGGTCAACCTGCGCGACGCCCCGTCGCTGGGAAGTGCGATCCTGGCCGTGCTGGTCCAGGGCCAGACCTTCGTCGTCGTCAGCGACCCGATCGAGGCCGAGGGATTCGTCTGGTACGAGGTCCAGAGTCTCGACGACCCCAACCTGCGCGGCTTCCTCGCCGCCGACTTCATCGTCGTCGTCTGACGCCCGGGTCTGATGAGGAGTTGAAGGGGGGCGAACACCAGATGGTGCCTGCCCCCTCCGTCGTCCTCTTAAGTCCACCGTGCACCCCGCCCCGGGTGATGGCCCGGTGCCTGGCGAGGGTCACGTCGTCGCCCGTGTCGTCCCCCCTCCCCGCGCCGCGTGAACGCGGTCGATGAAGGCCAGCGTCGCCGGGTCTGGCGCATCCGGGCGGTCGGCGAACGCGCCCCTCTCGAGGTTCTCCCCGATCGCCGTGGTGAGGTCCTCAAATCCCTCATACGGGGCCAACGTCCGGGCCAGCAGGGCGTCCCAGCGGGCGACGAGGGCCCGCGCCTCCCGGCTACCGGGGTCCAGCTGCAGGTTGGCCCGGACCTCGGCGATCAGGGGCGGCCAGGCGGCCTCGATCGCGGCTCGCTCGGCCGGGTCCACCCGTTGGCCGACCTCGTCGAATCGCTTCATCTGCTCCGGCGTGTAATACGCGTCCATCGTCGTCCCTTTCTCATGGAGACCCGACCGGGCGGAGGCCGCCGCGTCCAGGACCTGCTCCCAGGCCCAAGTGCCCGTCTCCCGGTGATGGCGGACCATCTCCGCCAACGTGGTCTCGATCCGTTCCAACGTAGCGATGCGCTCGCGAAGCACGGCCCGCTGCACGTCC
This sequence comes from Thermomicrobiales bacterium, assembly GCA_037721765.1. Classification (GTDB taxonomy): domain Bacteria; phylum Chloroflexota; class Chloroflexia; order Thermomicrobiales; family UBA6265; genus JACCVE01. Next base: position 6,595 of record JBBJOE010000089.1, on the reverse strand, counting down.
AGCGACGCGAGCAGGTCGAAGCCGGGCCGATCCAGCACCTCCCTGATCTGGCCGAGCCGGAAGCCGAGATAGCGGAGTGTCAGGACCTGCTGGAGGCGCAGCAGGTCCGCCTCGGCATACCGGCGGTGACCACCCTCGGAGTGGCCAGTCGGCGTCAGGAGGCCGATCCGGTCATAGTGGCGCAGCGTTCGGACCGTGACTCCCGTCCGCACCGCCACCTCGCCGGTCCTGTACCCCGTCGCCCGTCCCACGCCCATCGCGCACCTCCACACCGGAGCCTAGATCATGACGCGGGGGTCGAATCAAGGGGGCCCGCGACGAATCGGGGGAGCGTTCCCCGGTGCCCGGCCACCGTGGCCCATTGTGGCCCGTTCGCGGGGCCGCGTATGATGGGCCACGACGGTCGGTGGCGAACGGTGGGCGGCGGGCGATGCCCACCACGGCAAGGGCGGCGGCAATGCGGGGGCGACCGGGGATGGGGGGCGACATCGCGTGAAGATCGCCCTCGTCTCGCCCTACAATTTCCAGCAAGCCGGGGGCGTCTCCGAACACATCAGCCACCTCCGGGACGAGTTCCGGCGCCTCGGCCACCAGGTGACCATCATCGCTCCCCGGACCGCCAAGGGCGGCTGGGACGCCCAGGAGGGGTTCTACGGCGTCGGCCGGGCCCTGACCATCCCGTCAGGCGGGTCCCGGGCCCGGGTCACCTTCGACGTCACCCTCTACGCCGACGTCAAGGCGATGATGCGCCGCGAGCGATTCGACGTGGTCCACCTCCACGAGCCGCTGATGCCCGTCCTCCCCTATATGGTCCTGCTCAACTCGACAGCGGTCAACGTCGGCACCTTCCACGCCTACCGGACCATCAACCACTGGTACACCGTCTTCAAGCCCTACATGTCGTTCGTGCTGGGCCGCCTGGATGGCCGGATCGCGGTCTCGGAACCGGCCCGCGAGTTCGTCCGGCAGTACTTCGACGGCCCCTACGACGTGATCCCCAACGGCATCGACGTCCACCGCTACGCCGCCGATGTCGAGCCCTTCCCCTGGGCCCACGACGGGACGCCCCGGATCTTGTTCGTCGGCCGCTTCGACGAGTCCCGCAAGGGGTTCAAATATCTCCTCCGAGCCCTGCCGATGGTCCAGCAGCAGTTCCCCCGCGCCCGGCTGGTGGTGATCGGGACGGGCAAACCGGAGAAGTTCGCCGGCCTGATGGCGCGGCACGGTGTCCACGGCGTGGACATGGTCGGCTTCGTCGACCAGGAGACGAAATCCCGCTACTACGCCAGTTGCGACCTGTGCTGCTTCCCTTCCGTCCGCAACGAGAGCTTCGGCTACGTGGTGCTGGAGGGGATGGCCTCGGGCAAGCCGGTCGTCGCCGCCGACATCCCTGGCTACGCCAGCATCCTCACCCACGAGCGGGAGGGCCTGCTGGTGCAGCCCCAGGACCCCGAGGCCCTGGCGTTGGCCATCGTCCGCGTCCTGGCCGACGCCTCGCTGCGGGGGCGCCTGGGCCAGGCCGGCCGGATCACGGCGGCCCAGTACGATTGGTCGATGGTCGCGACCCGGGTCCTCGACGTCTACGCCGAGGCCGCCGAGCGTGCCCGGGTCGCCCCCTGGCGCACCCCCGCCACGTGAGTCGGAAGTCGGAAGTCGGAAGACGGAAGTCGGGAGTCGGCCTTTCTTGTCACCTATCAGCTCGTTCTTCGGTTTACCGTCTACCGTCTACGTTGGCAGGCGTGCCCCAGGCCCGCCATACTGGCGATAGCGTCACCCGGGCCACCGCGGCCCCGCGCGCGGGAGGGACAGGCGGCGGTGATCTCTGAACGCATCGGCCACTGGGTCCGTGGCTATGTCCTCAGCGTCGGACATGCGCTGGCGCGGATCGGCCTCAGCGCGAACATGCTGACCGTGATCGGCCTGGCCCTCAACATCGGCGTGGCGGTGGTCATCGCCTCAGGTAACCCCCGCTGGGGCGGGGCCCTCCTCCTCTTGGCCAGTGCCTTCGACATGGCAGATGGGGCCGTGGCCCGGGCGACGAACACCATGAGCCGCTTCGGCGGCTTCCTCGACTCCACCCTGGACCGGTACTCGGAAGTCGTCGTCTACCTCGGGGTCCTGATCTATCTGCTCAGCACCGGGGACGCCGAGGTCGGCGCCATCCTCGTCTTCATCGCCTCCGCCGGGGCGCTCCTCATCAGCTACGCCCGGGCCCGGGCCGAGGCGGCGGGCTACACCGCCTCCGTCGGCCTGGTCGCCCGGCCGGAGCGGATCATCCTGCTCGCCCTCTGCCTGATCCTGAATCAACCCCTCTGGGCCCTCTGGATCCTGGCCGTCGCCACCCACATCACCGCCCTGACCCGGATCGTCCACGTCTGGCGACTCTCGACCCGCGACCCGGCGCCCGCTCCCACCCCGGCGACCCCCTCGGAGCGGCCCTGACCCATGGTCGATCCCCCCTCCCCCGGCACCGCGCCGGGCCCGTCGCCGCGTGAACCCGACCCCGGCGATCTCCCGGCAGCGCTCGACCCTTCCGAGGGAGCCGGGCCGTCGGAGCCGTCTCCGGAAACCGGGTCATTCGACGCCTGGGACGATCGCGACCCGCCGGACGATCTCGATGCCCCGATCGCCGCCACACCTCCCGGCGACGCGCCAGCCGGCCCCGTCACGGTGGGACGATCGCGGGACCCTGGCGGTGACGCTACCGGCGCAGTTCCCCCGGTCCCGCTCTTCGGCGATCCTCCCGCTGATCCGGTCGCCGAGGCGGCGATCTCCGACTACGAGGGCATCGGCTCGGCCTCACGGTCGTGCCTGGTGATCCTGCTCCTGGCGACGGCGATCGTGCTGCTGATCTGCCTGAGTACCGCGATCCGCGCGGTGACTTGATCTGCCCTGATACGCTTCGGAAGGGGACACACATGGCGGGATGCCGCTTGACGCGCTCTTCCCATGTACTCGGCTCACATATTGGCCGGTGTGTTAGGGGAAAAGGCGCATCACGCAACGTATGCACCATTCCGCGGTACTGACCAGTGGGCTGATCTTGACTGTCCCCGCCGATGGTTCGTCGTGGCACCACGTCGCCCGGGGTTACCTGCCATACACTGTCCGGGGACGACCAGACGGCAACGCCTGGGCCATGTCGCCGCCGGGGAACCAGGAGGAGCGCCGATGCACCCGTCCGATACCGCCCAGACCCTGCGCGTCGCCGCCGTCCAGATGAATTCCGGGGCCGATGTGGCCAAGAACGTCGAGACGGCCCTGGCCCTGATCGACCGGGCCGCCAACGCTGGTGCGCGCCTCGTCACCTTGCCCGAGGTCTGGACCTACCTCGGACCAGACGAGGGCGCCATCGCCGCCGCCGAGCCGATCCCCGGCCCGTCGACGGACCTGCTGGCCGAGCGGGCCCGCCGCCATGGCATCTGGCTCCACGCCGGCAGCATCCTGGAGCGGGTCGCCGGCGAGCCGCTGGTCCGCAACACGACGGTCGTCCTCGACCCGAACGGGGAGATCGTGGCGCGATACAGCAAGATTCACCTCTTCGACGTGGTGCTGGACGGCGTGGCGACCTACCGGGAGTCGGCCACGGTGGCCCCCGGCGACGAGGTGGTGACCCTCGACATCGACGGCTTCCCGGTCGGCCTGGCGATCTGCTACGACCTGCGCTTCCCGGAGCTGTTCCGCATCCTGGCCCTGCGTGGCGCCGAGGCGATCATCCTGCCGGCCGCCTTCACCATGACCACCGGCAAGGACCACTGGGAGACCCTGCTGCGGGCCCGGGCGATCGAGAACGGCTTCTACCTCGTCGCCCCGGCCCAGTTCGGGATGCACCCGCCCGGCAAGTGGTGCTACGGCCGCTCGCTGGTGATCGACCCCTGGGGCACCGTCTTGGCCACCGCCCCCGACGGCGAGGGCATCATCGTCACCGACCTGGACCGGTCCCGCGTCGCCGCCGTCCGCCGCCAGATCCCCGCCCTCGCCAACCGTCGCCCGGACGCTTACCGCTGGCCGGAGACGGCGCTCGCGGGAGCCCTGTAGTCAATGAGAGCGCTGTCGTCAGCGTCGGGCGACCAGTGCACGCCGGGCGATGTCGCGAGCTACATTAGCATCAGACCGCGCCCCCGAATTCTGGTGCTGACCACTGATCCAGCGGACTACGAGCGAAGCCGCCTCCCGTGACGACCTCGACGTCTCCCGGCATGACCATGAGATGCTGTTGGACTCGCGAACTCGTGTCGGTGGTGATCCCTCTTGGAGACGGTGGAGTTCGATAGCCCAAGCTACCGTCCTGTTCACCGGGTCCGGCTGGCGCTCCAAACTGGCCCGGCCGCCGGTATTGACGGGGCCAAAAGGGCCGTGGTACGCTTCGTCCACGGTCGGATCGGAAACGCTTCCCGGCCAGCCAGCCGCCGTTAGTCCGCCAAGGGTTAAGGAGGTGATGCCAATGGATAGTCACAGTACGGGCATCACGACTGAGGTCGTGTGCGCGTAGCACACCCTCGGGTGTGATGTCCTAGTCGGAGGGCTGGTCCTACGGGACCGGCCCTTTGGCGTTTTCCGTGCCGACCCGCCCGCGCCCCTGATATGACCAGCGGTCCGCCCTCCTATCCCCTGTTCCCTCTCAACGACCGCCCGCCGCCTGTCGCCTCTCGTTCTCCCGTCTTCCGTCTTCCGTCTTCCGACTATCGTCCAGGAGCCCCGGTGCGACTTGGCCTCTTCGACATCTTCCAGGTCGACCCGCTCGACCCCGCCACCGACGGCGAGGTCTACCGGCGCCACCTCGACCACCTCGCCCTGTCCGACGAGCTGGGCTACGCGGTCGCCTTCACCGCCGAGCGGCATTTCCTTCCCACCTACCGCTGCCCGGCCCCCTTCGCCTGGCTCGGCGCCGCCTCGCAGCGCACGAACCGCATCCGCCTCGGCACCCTGGCCCATACCCTCCCGATCCACGCCCCGGCCGCCCTGGCGGAGGAGATCGCCGTCCTCGACCACCTGACGGGCGGGCGGATCGAGGTCGGCCTCGGCCTCGGCCACCGGTCCGAGGAACTGGTTGCCCTCGGCCTCGACCCCCGCTTCCGTGCCCAGGCCTACCAGGAGCGGCTCGCGGTCCTGAAGGCCCTCTGGGCGGGCGACCAGGTGTCGCTGGAAACGCCGTTGACCACGGTCCGCGACCTGGCGATCCATCCCCTGCCGCTGCAGCGCCCCCACCCTCCCCTCTGGTACCCCGGCACCGACCCGAGCGCGGCGGCCTGGGCGGCCTCGGAGGGCATGAGCCTGGCGATCGGCTTCGCCCCGACGGCCGCCCTCCGACCCGCCACCCGAGCCTACGCCGACGCCCGCCGCCGCCGCGACCTCGACCGGGCCGCGGCTGACTCGGCGGGACAGTCCACCGACCCAGCCGATGCGGTCGCTCACCCGACTCGGATCGCCCTGATGCGCCACGTCTACGTCGCCGAGGACGACGACCGGGCGCGGCAGGAGATGACTGACGACCTACGCCGCCTGCACGAGCACTTAAATCCGGGGAATGGCACGGGCGAAGGGGGCCGCGCCGACCGGCGACGGGAAGCGGCCGACGCCATCGCCGCCATGTCCCGCGATGAAACGGTGATCGCGGGCGGCCCAGAGACGGTCGCCACCAAGCTCGAGACGGCCCGGGAGGCCCTCGACCTGGACCTGTTCCTGGCCAACCCCTACCTCGCGGGGATCGACGATGGCCGGGTGCGGCGCACCCTGTCCCTGTTGGCGGGGGTCGTGCCGGGTGGAGTGACCGTGTCGGAACGAGATGTGGCGGCCGTTCGCTGACCGGCCGGGCAAGACGGGAACGGGTCCACCGGGCAGAGCCACACAACGTGGTAGGGGCGCCGCTTGCTGCGCCCTTCTGAAGTACGCGCGTTCAATCTTTGATATTTGTTAGGCTAGAGGGCACAGCGAGCAGCACCTCCACAGAACGCGCGTGGACAACAGCGCACCACGTCGCACCGGAGAGTGTTGGGCTACGCCCCTAATACGTCGCCCGGCCGCCGGAGAGGTCGAAGACGGCGCCGGTCGAGAAGGTCAGGGCCTCGGAGCAGAGGAAGGCGACCAGTTCGGCCACCTCCTCCGGCTGCCCGACCCGGCCCATCGGGATCTTGGACGTCATGTAGGCGATGTGTTCGGCGCTGAGCTGGCGCAGGATGTCGGTCTCGATCACGGCCGGGGTGACGCAGTTGACCAGCACCCCGCTGGTGGCGACCTCCTTGCCCAGCGCCTTGGTCAGGCCGATCACCCCCGCCTTGGCAGCCGAGTAGGCGGCGGCGTTGGGGTTCCCCTCCTTGCCGGCGATCGAGGCGATGTTGACGATCCGGCCCCAGCCCCGCCCGACCATCCCCGGCACGACCGCCCGGCAGCCCAGGAAGACCCCGGTCAGGTCCAGGTCGATCACACGGCGCCATTCGTCCAGACCGTACTCGGCCAGCGGGGCGGCCCGGCCAGCGATCCCGGCGTTGCTGACCAGGATGTCGATCCCGCCCCCGTCCGCTTCGACCGCCGCGACCAGGGCCGCCCAGCCCGCCTCGTCCGTGACGTCGAGGGCCCAGGCCGAGGCGAGCGGGCC
>JBBJOE010000088.1:0-9386 GCA_037721765.1 Thermomicrobiales bacterium | reverse complement strand
GCGCCCTCTCCGGCCAGTCCATCGACATGGCGATCCTCGGCATCGAGGGCTGGCCGCCGAGCGCCCTCGGCACCTCCCTGGCGACCGAGCTGTTCGCTCCCTATGCCCAGGAGACCTACGGCTACACCGTCAACTTCTCCTTCGAGGGCGCCCCCTTCGACCAGCTGTTCCAGCGCGCGGTCAACTCCCTCAGCACCGGCTCGGCCGAGTACAACATCATCATCAGCGATAGCCAGTGGCTCGGTGCCCTGGCCGAACCGGGGTACATCCTCCAACTCAACGACATCATCGCCAACACACCCGAACTGGCCGAGATCACCTTCGAGCCGACCGCCGTCGCCGGGTACCAGACCTACCCGGACGGTTCCGACCAGCTCTGGGGCCTGCCGCAGGAGGCCGACACTATCGCCCTGTTCGTCCGTCAGGACCTGATGACCGACGAGACGAACCGGACCGACTTCGAGGCCACGGCCGGGTTCCCCCTCCCCCAGACCTTCGAGGACTGGGAGCAGATCGACATCGACCAGTACGAGCAGATCGCGGCCTTCTTCACCGGTCGACAGGAGGGCCTCTACGGCACCGCCCTCCAATGGTCCGTGGTCTACGACTTCATCTCCTGCTACACCTACCCATTCATGTTTTCCACCGGGGGCCAGATCATCGAGGGCGACGTCGGGACCTACAAGGTGGAAGGCGTCCTCAACTCTCAGGTCAACGCCGATGCCCTGGCCCGAAACAAGGCCCTCCTGCCGTACGCCCCACCGAGCGCGAGCAACTTCGGCATCGCCGAGGAGGTCGATGTCTTCACCACTGGCCAGGTCGCCACCTGCATGCAGTGGTCGGCCCTTGGTCCCCAGATGTTGAACCAGGCCGACGGCGCCGACATGGGCACCCCGGCCGACCCCAGCAAGCCAGTCTCCCCGGGCGATGTCCTGATCGTGCCCCCGCCCGGCTTCCGGGCCGCGGACGGCACCCTGAACCGCATCTACACGCTCGGTGGCCAGCCGTGGGTGATCAACGCCAACAACGATGAGGCTCATCTCCAGGTGTCGATCGACTTCATGAAGTGGTGGTACCTGCCGGAGACGCAACTCGAGTTCGCCCGCCGGGGCGGCAACCCGAGCGTCACCTCCGTACTCGACGACCCCAGTTTCGAGGACATCCAGCCCCACTTCCGGGCCTTCAAGTACATGCTGCGCGACGGGCGCTCGCGGGACTTCTGGCACGACCCCAATTACTCGGAGATGTTGCGGGCCCAGCAGGAGGCCTTCAGCGCCTACCTCACCGACGTCGTCACCGACCCGATGGTGGCGCTGACCTACGCCGCCTGCGTCCAGCAAGGCATCCTGTACGACGCCGAGCGGACCGAGATCGAGCCGTCCGGCGCCTGCGACGACGTCAGCCTCGGCTAGGCGACACCGCCCGAGTAGACGATGTCTCACCGGGTCACGTTGGGGAGGGGAGCGGACCAGCCGGTCCCCTCCCCTCGCCGCCCCGGCGGGACCTGGGTCCGCTCGGCCGCCACCGCATCAGGTCGATCGACTTGTCTTTTCCCCTCGCGGGGACCCATCCACACCCATTCTCGGGGCGCTTCCCGCCGCGTCCTTCTCAGGTACGCGGTGTTCCTCCTGAACATCCATCAGGCTGGAGGGCGCACAGATTCGTGTACCGTCTTGACATGCACTTCACGCTGGCCATTCACGCGGGTGTCGTATCACCAGGGATGACCCTATGGCCCGACTCGACGCGTCGCTCGACCAGCTCACCGCCCGGGACCAGGCGGCGCCGCGCACCGGACGCCGGTGGGTCCGCGCCCTGGACGATAGCAAGGCGTTCCCGATCCTGCTCCTGGTCCCGATCCTGATCTTCTTCGTGGTCTGGAATCTCATCCCGCTCCTGTGGCTGATCGGCCTCAGCTTTTACCGCTACAAGCTCACCTCGTCCCGCGCCGCCCAATATGTTGGCTTCGAGAACTTCCTCGATATCTTCCGCAGCACCACGATGTGGTCCACCATCGGCCGCACCCTGACGTTCATGACCCTCAGCGTCGGCCTGGCCACCTTTCTCGGCGTCCTGCTCGGCCTGCTCTTCTGGAACAGCACCCGGATGCCCGGTCGCCGCCTGGCCCTGACCCTGCTCTTCACCCCGATGATCCTGCCCCCGATCGCGGTGGGGACCTTCTACCGCCTGATCCTCGACCCCACCTTCGGCGTCGCCAACTATTACCTCGAACTCGTCTTCGGCCGGACGTTCACCTTCATCGGCAACAAGGACCTCGCGTTCCCGGCCCTGGTCGCCGTCGATGTCTGGATGTGGACCCCGTTCATGCTGCTGATGACGCTGGCCGCGCTCGGCTCCGTGCCCAAGGCCGAGCTAGAGGCCGCCGAGGTGGACCGCCTCCCCTGGCCGCGGCGGCTGCAATACATCGTCCTGCCCCACGGCAAGTTCATCCTGATGCTGGGGATCCTGCTGCGGACCATCGACGCCTTCAAGACGACCGACCTGGCCCTGCTGCTGACCAACGGCGGGCCAGGACGGCAGACCGAGACCCTCGGCCTATCGCTCTACCGGACCGGCTTCGAGGCGTTCCAGATGGGCGACGCCTCGGCCGTGGCCATCATCGCCCTCCTCGTCGCCATCTCCTTCACCTCGGTCTACCTCTATGTGCTGAACTATCGCGAGACCCGCGCGAGCGTGGCCTAGCCCCGGAGGCCGGATTCCCATGAGCTGGCGACAACACCTCTACCACCTGGTCCTCTGGGTCATCGCCCTGGTCTTCTTCGCCCCGGTCCTCTGGATCTTCCTGGCGGCGTTCAAGTCCGAGGGGCGGCTGCTGGCCTGGCCGCCGGCCTGGCTGCGGTTCGACCCGACGCTGGACAACCTGCGCCAGGTCTTCGACCGGCCCGAGTTCTGGGACTACCTGACGACCAGCTTCATCCTCTCGATCGGGTCGGTCGCCATCGCCCTGGTGATCGCCTTCCTGGCCGCCTACAGCTTCTCCCGCTACAAGCCGATGGGCACCAACTTCATCATGTTCCTGCTCCTCTCGGTCCGGATGGTGCCGGCGGCGGCGGTGGTCGTGCCCGTCTTCCTGATGTACACCGCCTTCGGCTGGTCGCGCTCCTTCGGCGGGATGCTGCTCTTCTATGTGATGTTCTGCATCCCCTTCTCGCTCTGGATCCTGAAGGGGTTCCTCGACGGCGTCTCGCCCCGCTACGACGAGACGGCCCTGGTCAACGGCGGCTCCCGCCTCCACGTCATGTTCCGGGTGGTCCTGCCTCAGGTGAAGCCGGGACTGGTCGCGGCGGCCATCTTCAACTTGATCTTCGTCTGGAACGAGTTCCTGTTCAACTACGTCCTCGGCGGCACCTCGGCGACGATGATCCCGGTCCTGCTGGCGGTCGGCACCAACCAGGGCGGCAGTACCGCCTGGGGCTTCATCGCCGCCCTCTCCCTCGTCTACACCCTGCCCCCGATCGTGGCCATCTTCTTCTTCCAGAAATACCTCCTCGTCGGCATGACCTTCGGCACCGTCCGCGGCGAGGTCTGACCCTTCCCCCCACCCAGTTCCCGTCTCTACCGTCTTCCGTCTTCCGTCTACCGACTCCGTGAGAGGCCCCCGGATGACCGACGCCCACCCCACAGACCAGATCGCCAGCCCGCTCGATGTCGAGCCCGTCGTCCCCGGGCGGAGCCTGCCGTTCGCGGCCCGGGTCCAGGGCATCCTGGTGGTGCTGCTGCTGATCGGCTTCGTCCTGATCGGCCAGGGGTTCAGCAAGACGCTCTACCAGATCGGACTGCCCCTGCTGGTCGCCACCGCCTTCCTCCAGATCGCCTTCGGCAATATCCCGCCCCGGGCCAACGCGGCCTCCGCCCTGAAGCTGCTGGCGCTGACCTTCGCCATCATCGCCGTGCTGTTCGTCGTCTCGATCCGCCTCGCCCCGACCCTGATCGAACTGGGCCGGTGATGCGACCCGCTCCCGCCCATGCCCCCGCCGTCGGCGGAGGACCCGGCCTCGCGGGCGTCCCCTCCGACCAGAGGAGTACCTTCCCCCCCATGCCGGACCACGACCGCGGCCGCTCGCCGTCCCTACTCTCGTTCGCGGGCATCACCAAGCGCTTCGGCCAGACCACGGTCCTCGACGGGCTGGAACTCACCGTGCCGGCCGACGCCTTCATGGTGATCCTCGGCCCGCCCGCGTCCGGCAAGACGACCCTGATGCGCCTGCTGCTCGGCCTGGAGACGCCGGACGGCGGGGAGATCACCCTGCGGGGACGGCCGGTCACCCACGTCGCCCCGGCCGACCGCAACATCGGCTACGTACCGCAGAGCTTCGCCCTCTACCCCCACATCAGCGTTGCCGACAACATCGCCTACCCCCTCCACCTGGCCGGGGTGCCCAAGGCCGAGAGCCAGGCGGTCGTCAGCCGCTCGGCCGAGATGCTGCACATCGGCGACCTGCTCGCCAAGCGGCCCGACCAGCTCAGCGGCGGCCAGAAGCAGCGGGTCGCCATCGCCCGCGGCATCGCCAAGCGGACCGACCTCTACGTCTTCGACGACCCGCTGGCCGGCCTCGACTTCAAGCTGCGCGAGCGCCTGGTCGACGACCTGCGGGCCCTCCAGGCCGAGACGGGCGCGACCTTCGTCTACACCACGTCCGACCCCCTGGAGGCCCTGACCCTGGCCGACCACGTGGCGATCCTCGACGGCGGCCGGATCGTCGAGGCGGGCGAACCGGACCACCTCTACCGCGACCCGCGCCAGGCGCGGACGATGACCCTGCTCGGCTTCCCCCGCGCCAACCTCGTCCCCGGCCAGGTCGTCGCCGGTGACGGCCGGGCGACGTGTCGATTCGGCGGGCTGGAGATGGCCGTCGAGGTCGAGGCCGGCTCCCCGGCGGGCGAGGTCCTCGTCGGGATCCGGCCGGAGGACATCGTGCCCGAGGGATCGGGCAACCGGGACGATCCCGGTGCCCTCTCGATCACCGGCCGGGTCCCCCTGCGGGAGGACTTGGGCGGCGAGGAGATCGTCTACGTCGAGACCGACGACATCGCCCTCGCCAGCCTCCACCGCCACCCTGGCCGGGACCGGGACCGGGGATCAGCCCGGCCGGGGACATCCCCGGCCGGTACGGTCGATGGGTTGCCGGCCACCGACACGGGGGAGGAACGAGTGCGGTTCACCATCGACCCGGCGGCCGTGCTGATCTTCACGCCCGATGGCCACCGCGCCGGCCGGGGTACCGCGGCGGTCGCAACGGCCGGCACGCGCGGCGAAACGGGGGTCCGCCGTGGCTGAGATCCGGGTCGAGCGACTCAGAAAGACCTTCGGCAGCTTGGTCGCCCTCGACGATGTGACCTTCACGTTCCCCGATGCGCGGGTGACGTGCCTGCTCGGGCCGTCCGGCTGCGGCAAGACGACCCTGATGCGGATCATCGCCGGGCTCGAGCAGCCGACCTCCGGCGAGGTCTTCTTCGGCACCGAGCGGGTCACCCGCCTGCCGCCCCGCAAGCGGGACCTGGGGATGGTGTTCCAGTACCCCGTGGTCTACCGGGGGATCAGCGTCCGCCAGAATATCGAACTCCCCCTGCGGTCGGCCGGACTCGATGCCAGGGAGCGGGCCCGCCGGGTCGACGAGGTGATCACCCTGCTCGGCCTGGAGGCCAGCGTCGACAAGGACATCACCCGACTCGACAACGGCACCCGGCAGAAGGTGGCCGTGGCCCGGGCCGTGGCCCGCCAGCCGCGGATCATCCTGTTCGACGAACCGATCACCAACGTCGACACCGAGGCCAAGCTGCAACTCAAGCGGGCCTTCAAGGAACTGACCCGGCGATTACGGCAGACCATCATCTACGTCACCCACGACCAGACCGAGGCGATGACCCTGGCCGACCAGATCGCCCTGATGCGGGACGGCCGGATCGTCCAATGCGACACCCCCCGCACCCTCTACGACGCCCCGAACGACCGCTTCGGGGGATGGTTCTTGGGCAATCCCGGGATGACGTTCTTCGACCTGACGCCCCGGGCCGGGGCGAAGGGGACCACGGTCGATGCCCCCCTCTTCGCCGAGCCGCCGTCCGTGGCAGGGGTGGACATCGCCTCCCTACCCGCCGGGATGACCGCCGGCATCCGGCCAGAGCACATCGGCGTCGCGACGGGCGGCGGCGGGGTCGAAGCCGAACTGCTCCACCGCTCGATCACCATCGGCCGCCAGCACCTGCTGACGATCCGGGCGGGCGACCTGACCTTCAAGGCCAAGGCCGCCCCGGAGGCGGGCGACCGGCTGCCCCGCACCGGCCCCGTCCGGGTCACCGTGCCCTTGGACCGGGTGGCCGTCTTCGGTCCGGACGGGAAACGCCTCGACGTCACGTTGCGCGCCCCGGCATGAACGATGCGCGGGGCGTCAGGCCAAATCCTGCGCGAAGCATGGGACCGAGGACCGGCGGGCGACACCGGGGCGCCGTGCCGACAGTGTCATGGCCGAGGACGCCGGTTGGCGCCGCACCGCGCCGTCATCGACGCATCGTGGTCTGCCGCAACGGGAGGACACAAGCTCCTCCACTACAATTATGGACGTATTTGTTCGCAATAGTTAACACAAAAAAACACAACGCGGTAAACGCGCAATGTCGTAGGGGAGGATCTCGCGTCCTCCCGCGGTGGCCGACACGACTTGGCCCTTGATCGGGCCGACCTATACCGTTCGGTCCCACCCCATTCCGCCCCGATCCGTCGCGAGCTTCCCCGGAGAGGACACCACCCCCGATGTCCACCGACCGCCCCGCTGATGCCGTCCATGCGTCCGCCGACCGGCCCGGCCCGATCATCGGCACCAACCTCAAGATGCACCAGACCCCGGCCGAGACGGTGGCCTTCCTGCGCGGTCTCGGGGCGGCGCTGGCGCCGCTCGTCCCCGGCGGCGATGCCGCCAGCGCCACCATCGACCGGGCGACGAGTCGCTACTTCGTGATCCCGCCGTTCACCTCGTTGCCGGCGGCGGTCGAGGCCGCGGCGGACTTGCCGGTCCCGGTCCGGATCGGGGCGCAGACGATGCACTGGGCCGAGGAGGGGGCCTACACGGGAGAGATCTCGGCCCGGATGCTGGCGGCGGTCGGGGTCGACTTCGTCCTGCTCGGCCACGCCGAGCGGCGGACCCTCTTCCACGAGACGGACCACGACCTGGCCCGCAAGGTCGATGCGGCCCTGGGGGCCGGGCTGGCCGTCCAGCTCTGCGTCGGGGAAACGGCCGACGAGCGGGACCACGGTGCCGGGGATCTGACCGTGGCCCGCCAGCTCACCTACGCCCTGGCGGGCGTCGACCCGGCCGGCGCCGGTCGCCTGACGATCGCCTACGAGCCGGTCTGGTCGATCGGGACGAGCGGCACCCCGGCCACCCCTGACGCCGTGCTGGGGATCGCGACCACGATCCGGAACACCCTGCGGGACCGCTTCGGTGACCGGTCCGAGCACGTCTCCTTGCTCTATGGGGGCAGCGTGTCGCCGGACAACGCCGCCGGGTTCCTGGCCCTCGATCCAGTCGATGGCCTCTTCGTCGGCCGGGCGGCCTGGTCGGTGTCGGGATTCGCCGCGCTCGCCGGCGAGTCATACCCCCAATGACCATCCTGTCCCGGTCATCATCGGTACCGATGTCTCTCCCTCCACGGGACCGGATGCGATATCCCTGCCCGGGGGGATCGTCTAGGCTTGGGAAAACCGTCTGGGCCGATCGGGACACGTCGCCGGCGCGGACGCTCACACTCGCCGCCTTTGCATCTCCGTCGGCGATCACCCATCGACTGGATAGACCATCATGGACACGATCTACCCAGTCCTTCTCGGGACTCCGCCTCCGCCCTCCGGCTCTGGTCTCCCCATCCCAGCCCCCCAGGCCGGACCCGCCGATCTCCTGACCGCGCGACACCGCACCGACGAGATCCACGCCCTGCTGCTCTGCCTCGGTCGTGAGGTGATGGCCGTCACCGGCCGCACCCGGGCCGAAGTCCTCCTGCTGGATGCCCCGGGGGACCGGCGCGGGATCGCCGTCTGGGCGGGCGTCGCGACCCGCGAGCGCCCCGTCCTCCAGGCCCTCGTCCACCTCCGCCCCTTCCTCCCGGCCTGGAGCGGCGGGGCGGCCCTCGAATCGATCACCGACCTGCCGGCCGCCGACCCGGTGACGGATGTCCTGCGCCAGCTCGGCCGCCTGCTGACCCTGACCCTGCCGATCCGGGAGGGGGACCAGGTGGTCGGCCGGATCACCGTCTGGTCCACGTCTGACACCCGCGCCGTGTCCGGCCCGGAGATCAACGCCGCCATGGCGGTGGTCGGCCAGGCCGGGGCCGCCCTGGCCGAACTGCGTCGCCGCCACCTGGCCGACACCCACCTCGTCAGCCAGTCGGCCCTGCTCTCGATCGCCCGCCTGGCCGCCGACCGCCGCTTCACCGGCTCGACCTTCGCGGAGGTCGCGGCGGTGACCCGCCAGGTGATCGGGGCCGACTCCGCCGTGATCTCACTCCTGCGCCGGGGTGGGGCCGAGGTGGTCGCCGTCGCCGACAGCCGCGCCGAGGGGTGGGATCGCCCCTCCGACCGAGGCACGCGCACCCCGGTCACGGGCGACCCCGCCATCGCCCGGGCCCTGGCCGACGGGGGCATGGTCCTGCTCGACGACGGCACGCCCTGGCTCGGCGACGCCGGCCGGGAGGCGCTCCGCTTCTCCGGCACCGCGACGCGGGTCTACCTGGCCCTGGTCCACGACGGCACCGTGATCGGGGTCCTGCGGCTCGATTTCCGGTCCCCGCGGGCGGTCTCCGACGACGAGTGCCGGGTCCTGGCGGACCTGGCGGCCCAGGTCGCAACGACCCTCGCCACCATCCAGCGCCAGGCGGCCTTCCGCCGCGCCGCGACGGTCGACGACCTGACCGGCGCGCTGCGCCGCCAGCCGGTCCGGGCCCAGCTCGACGCGATGCTGACGGGCGACGCCGGACGGTCGCGGGCCGTGATCCTGGCCCGCCTCGATGGCGTCCCCGGGATCAATGCCGACCAGGGGTTCCTGGCAGGCGACAGGCTGTTACGGGTCGTCGCCAACCGGCTCCGCTGCCTGGCCGGCCTCTCGGCCACCATCGGCCGGTGGAACGGGACCGAGTTCCTGATCATCCTGACCGGGGATGACATGGACCGGGCCGCCGCCCTGGTCGAGGCCACGGCGCCCGGCATGGCGGACGGCACCAGGGCCCTGCCCGGGGGCGTGGCGCTGCGGATGGGCATCGCCCACGTGCCGAGCGACGGCACCACCGCCGACGAGCTGCTCGAGGCGGCGCTGGCGACGATGACCCCGATGCCGACCCCGATCGTCGCCCCCGCGAGCGTGGCGCCGAGCGTGGCG
>JBBJOE010000087.1:0-9428 GCA_037721765.1 Thermomicrobiales bacterium | reverse complement strand
CCGTCTTCCGTCTTCCGTCTCGAAAGGAGTGGCCGATGATCGCGCCCGAACCCGCCCGGCCCGAGGACAGGGCGCGACTGGCGAACTATGCCGAAGTCCTGGCGTTCTACCGGGGCGAGCAGTGGCCGGGACGACGGCAGCGGGGGGAGACCCGCCTGACCTTCAACTACGCCCGGACGCTCCTCCGGAAGGTCTCCAGCTACGTCTTCTCCGGCCCGGTCAGCTTCTCCGTGCCGGATCGGGCGGCGCCCGGTGTCGCCGGCCTGGGACGGGCTCATGGCCACGACACCCCGCGGGCGAGCCACCCCAGCCCCGGCGACACGCCCGGTGACGCCGGCGGGCCGGACATGGTGGGCGGGCCGGTCACCGGCGATCGCCGACGGACGGGACCCGGTGAGGCGTGGGACGAAGACGGAGACGCCGTCAACGCTGACGGGGCGGCGGCAACGCGGGCCGAGGCGGTGCTGGCGGCCTTGGTGGCCGACCTCGACCTGCCCCGTCTGGACGCCGCCCTCTGCCTCGACGCGGCAGTGACCGGCGACGCGGCATTGAAGGTGACCTGGGACCCCCTCGCCGCCTCCGGCCACGGGCAGCCGGTCGTGGCGGCGGTCGACCCGGCGTCGCTCGTCGCCTGGTGGGCACCGGACGACCCCCGCCGGACCGTCGCGATCGAGCACACCTACGGACTGTCCGGGGCAGCCCTGGCCGACCTCTTCGGCGCGGCGATCTCCCCCCTCGGCCTGGACCCCGGGCGGACCTACCCGGTGGTGGAGGCCTGGACCGCCGGGCGGTGGCGAGTCCGGGTCGCCGGGGCGACCGTCCGCGACATCCCCAACCCCTACGGCTGGATCCCCTACGTGGTGATCCCCAACAACCCCCGTCCCCACGCCTACTGGGGCGAGTCGGACTTGCTGGACCTGATGCCGGTCTGCCGCGAACTCAATGCCCGGATGAGCGTGCTGGCGCGCATCCTCGACCTCTCGGGGGCGCCGATCGCGGTGCTGGAGAACGTCGACGGGGCGGAGGGGATCACGGTCGGGCCGGGTGCGACCTGGGAACTGCCGGAGGGGGCCAGGGCCTACCTACTCGACCTCCTCGCCGGGGGCGGCGTCGGGCTGCACGTCGAGTACGTCAACCTCCTCTACCGGACCCTACACGACCTGAGCGAGACGCCCCGGACGGCCTTCGGGGACTCGGGCCGGGACCTCTCCGGCGCGGCGTTGGAGGTGGAGATCCAGCCGCTGGTCCAGAAGGTCGGCCGCAAGCGGCGGGACTGGGATGCGGTCTTCCGGGCCCGCAACGCCCGCCTGCTGGACCTGGCCGAACGCTTCGGCGGCGAGGACCTCGGCGGCCTGCGGAGGACCGAGACGATCTGGCCCGGCGTCCTCCCGAGCGATGTCGCCGCCACGGTCCTGAACGCGACCCGGCTGGTGGGTCACGGCATCCAGAGTCGCCGGACCGCGATCGCCGCCCTCGGCGGCACCGACCCCGAGGCCGAATTGGGGCGCATCCTCGACGAGGCGGCCCGCTTCGGCCCGCCGGGGATGACCGGTGAGGCATCCCGGTCCGGGACGGCCACGTCCGTCCCGGCGGGGGTGGGCCGATGACGACCCGGGCGACGTTGCGGGCGGCCCTGCGCGGCCGCCTGGAAGACCTCGGGGCCGGGCCGCTCTGGGACGACGCCCTGCTCGACGAGGCCATCGCGGCGGCGATCCGGCGGTACGGCCAGGCCCTCCCCGCCCATCGCATGCTCTCCCTGACCCTAGCGGCCGGGGCGCGGAGTGCCGTTTTGGCAGAGGATGTCCAGGACGACCGGATCGTGGCGGTGATCGACCCGGCCGGGACCCGCGTCCCGCGTCACCGGGCCGTGCCCGGCGATGACGCGGCCCCGCCCGGCCAAGCCTGGCGGGCCTGGGGCGGGGTCCTCGCCCTCGATCGACCGGCCGCGCCTGGCGCCTGGCGCGTCGAGTACCGGGCGGCCCGGGCCCGGCCGGGCAGCGACGCGGTGGCGATCGATGTCGCGACCGGCGACGAGGAGATCGTGCTGGGCCTGGCGACCGCCGCCGCCCTGGACCAGCGAGTGGTGGCCGACGCCAAGCGGGGCACCGCCAACGGTGCCCTCGGGACCCGGGCCGAGATGTCCCGCCAGGCCGCCGAGCGAGCCCTGACCCACCGCCGACGGGTCGTCCGGGGAGCCTGGCGCGGCTGACCCGGACGAGACCAGCGCCCCGCTCGCACCATCCATCCGCACGAAACGGTGCCCGCCGGTCCGGTGCGCGACCGTCTGCCACCGTGCCCATCGACCGGCGACTCGCGATCCACGATCCCCGCCCGGACACGGCACCATGAGAAAGGAAGACCCGACCATGCCGATCGGATTCGACCCCGGCGACTTCGGCGGCGGGAACGGGGGCTCGGGCGGGGACCCGACCGACTGGCGGCCGGGGACGCCGTACTCCCCAGGACAGGGCCAGGCTCATGACCCCGTCGCCGACCTCCGGGCCCGCCTGGACCCCTGGGCCGCGCCGGAGCCGGTCGAGACCGGCATCTGGGCCTGGGTCGAGGTGGAGCTGGCGACGGTCTACCCGGTCCGGTTCGAGGTCTGGCTCGTCGCCCCGGACGAGCGCCTCTGCCCGGAGTGCGCCCCGCTCGGCGGGGCCGTCTGGGAGGCGGGTGCCGGCCGCGTCCCGCCCCTCCATCCCAACTGCCGCTGTCTCCGCGCCCACCACCACACCGAGTGGCGAACGCGCTACGCCTCCGCCTGGGAACTGCGCTGGGTCTCGTGGTGAGCCTGCCCGGACCGGCGGGAGCGTCGCCGGCCCGCTCCGGCGCGGTGGGCATGGCCTCGACCGGCCGGGCGGTCGTTATCCCCGCTGGGTTGGCGCTCGTGCCCGGGCTGCCTGGCGCCGCGGGCCCCGCCAACCCGGTGACCGCGGATGCGACCGGCCCTATCGGACCGCGACCATGCCGCCTGACCACCGTCCCGTCCACCGTCCCGTCCACCGTCCCGTCCACCGCGCCTTGACCCACGACCTCGCTCCCCGGTCCTCACGGTGAGCCCGACTGATGCCCCGTGCCCCATCCCAGACCAGTCCAGGCCGGGGAATGACGACCGACGATCGTTGACCGATCAGGAGGAGGAGCGAACGATGGTCGATGGCCGCCCGAGACCGATGGGGACGATCGTCCACCTGACCCCCCGCGACGGCCGCCCCCGGGGCCGGATCATCCGGCTCGACACCGGCTTGCCCGCCCGGCCCGGCCCCGGCGAGGACGCGGCCCCCACGGAGACGACCGGCCCGCCCGGGAGCACCGCCGCTCACCCCGGATGGACCGGTGCACCGGCGTCCGTCCCGCTGGCCCCCTCCCCCGCCGGGACGGCCTCGTCCCGGGCGATCGAAGCGCACTCGCTGCCGCTGCCGGGGATGGAGGACACCCGTACCACCGCCGATGCCCGGGACGATGGGGATGCTTGGGACGACGGCATCGCGGACCCCGGTCCGGCCGTACCCCGGCATGTCCGGGTCGATGACGTAGCCCTGATGGCGATGCTCGGGCGACAGCTCTCCGAACAGCGGAAGCGACTGGGCCTCAGCCAATACAGCTTGGCGGCCGCGATCTCCTGCGACCGCTCGGCGGTCTGCCGCTGGGAGAGCGGGAACAGGATGCCGTCGCTGGTCCACCTGGTCGGCCTGTGCCAGGTCCTGGGCTGCTCCCCCGCGACCCTGCTCGGGATGGACCCCACCGGACCCGTCGATCCGACGCCGTCCGGCGCGGCCGGCGGACCCGACGAAACGGAGGGAGACACCAACGCCGCCGAGGAGTGACGAGGTTGGCCGGCGGAGGCAGCGACCGCGGCGCTCGACCAGGGACGCGATGAGACGGATGCGACATCCGCGCCGGCGGGACAGCCCCGTACCGGGGCGGCGATAGGAGGCACAGCGACCGATGGCCACCGACATCCTCCTCGCCGGCAGCGGCTACATGGTCGTCCCCGGCTCCTACGCCCGCGCCCACGACGGCCTTGCCGAGGGCCGCGCCGGCCGCGTCTCCCAACGCGACTTCTTCGGCGGTCACAACCGCGCCATCCAACTCGAACGGGACAAGGGATGGGGCTCCCCCGGCGTCGGCCCCGCCCTCGGCGGCCAAGGCGTCGAACCCTGGCCCAACGCCACCAGCTGGGCCGACGGCGTCCTCCCCGCCCCCGGCACCCTCCCCTCCAACCGCCGCCCCTCCGTCCAATGCGCGGGCTTCGTCTTCGTCGCCTCGGGGCTGAATCTCTACCGCTCCGTCGCGGTGACGAACCCGACGTGGGCCAGCTTCACCCTCTTCGCCGCCCTGCCCGCCGGACCCGTCACCGACCTCGCCACCTACCAGGGCAAAGTCGTCTGCCTGCTCGGCGGCGCCGGCGACATCCGCCTCGTCGATCCCATCTCGGCCGTCATCACGGTCATGCTCACCGGCGCCCGCGGCAAGTACGGCGTCGGCTACGCCCGGCGGCTCGTCTGGGCCGACGCCAACGCCGGCCAGGCCGACCAGCTCCGCATGCTCACCGGCCCGACCCCGACCCTCGACTCCCGCGAGCTCGACTCCGACATCATGGGCCTGGCCCTGTTCGGCGGGAAGGTCGTCATCGCCACCCGGACCAGCCTCTATTTCCTGGGCGGCCAGGCCGGCACGAACGGCCTGTGGACCACGAACCCCGAACCCGTCTTCTCCGGCGGCTTCACCTCGGCCGAGAACGACTTCGCCTTCCTGCTCTCCTACGGCGGCAGGCTCTACACCTGGCTCCACAACCAGGTCATGGAGTACCGCCCGGCCGGCGACCGCGAGGGCTGGCGGGCCGTCGGCATCGAGGGCCGCAAGTGCCTGGGCGCCTGCGTCGCGGGCGGCCTGCTCGTCGTCGCCCTCCTCTCCCGCACCGAGGATTCGGAACTCTGGGCCTGGGACGGCCAGGGCTGGTGGCAACTGCTCTCCACCCCCGAGGGCGCGGCCGGTGCCCAACGCTGCTGGCCGGTCCACCTGGGCGGCGCGGGAGACCGCGACCTCGTCGTCTTCCGGGGCAGCAGCACGACCTACGAGCTGTACCGCCTGACGTGGCGCTCCAAGGCCCTCCACACCTACTCGACCGGGGGGAACTACACCAGTTCCCTGCTCGACGTCGGCGAGCGCGACAAGCCCAAGGCGTGGCGCAAGGTCGGCGCGGTCTTCGCGGCGCCCGATCCCCGCGGCAACGCCGCCAGCACCGACGCGTCCGTCCTGCTCTCGCTCCAGTTCTCCCTCGACGGCGGCGCGAGCTTCATCACCGCGGGCCAGGTCAACCAGGCCAGCCCCACCCAGCGGGTCATCGAGATCGACTCGGCCGTGGTCAGCAACGCCGCGACGTCGCGGTTCATCCAGCTACGCGTCAACTGGACGTCCGTCTCCGACTGGGCGCCGGTGCTCGTCGGGCTGTGGGCCGAGTACGAACTGTTCGAGACCCCGGCGAGGCGCCGCCGCTGGGAGATGCAGGTCCGGGCCCGCGACGCGGCGACACGGCGGGACGGGACGACAGAGCCCCGATCCGGCCGCCAACTGGCCACCGACCTCTGGGCCGCCTGGGACGTGGGGACCACCCTCCAATTCGAGGACATCGACCACGAGGCCACCGGCACGACCTACGCCGTCCGGATCGTCGGCCTGCGGGAGACGGTCGCCAAGCCGAGCGACGCCGGACGATGGGGCGAATCGACGCTCTCGCTCGTCCTGGTGGAGGTCTGAGACAACCCGGGGAAGTCAGCTTCGCATCGGGTCCGGCACCCTCGCCCGCGCGGCACCCTCGCCCATCGCCTGACCGTCGTCCACGTCCCCCGCCTTCTCCAGCCGCCGAACAACGATGAAACTATGCACTGATGGGATATGTCGCGTGGGCGGCCGCTCCTGCCGGTCGCTCCCAGCACCTCGGAGGTCCCCATGGATGCCGTCGAAGCCCTGGCCGGGGTCCCGGTCGTCGTGATCGTCCCCGCCTGCGTCGAGGTCGCCAAGCGCGCCGGCCTACCCGGCCGCTTCGCCGGCCTGGCCGCCATCGTCAGCGCGATCCTGCTGGTCGCCCTGGCCGATCTCGCCCTCGGGTCGCCAGCCGGTCCGGATGCGGTCGCTCGCTGGTTGCTCCTCGGCGCGGTCCATGGCCTCGCCGGCGCCGGTCTCTATAGCCAGGTCCATCACCTCGTCGCGGGCCCAGCGTCTGGCGCCCGCGCGGACACTGGTCCCGTCGCGCCGAACGCCACGCACCCGGGCTCTGACCTGGGCCAGCGTCCCGATCCGGTCCCGGGACCGGGCGACCTCGTCGCCGGTCCGACGCTGTCCCGCGACTGATGTCCGGGCCCGACCGATACCCCTGCCTCCCCGCCGAGCGCACCTACCGGGCGAGGGCGAATCGCTATCAAGATGGGACCCGCCGTGGCGACTCCGGATATCCCGTCCGGCCCTGGTCCCGTTCCCGGGCGCCCTCCGGACGCGACGCCACGTCTGGACGCGACGCTGGCCGGGCCGGGCCGGACCCGGGCCGTGATGTACCATTTTGGCGTGACCCACGCGCCGTCGAGATGTCTGGACAAGGACCCACGGCTCCGCCCCATGGTCGGGCCCCCCAACGCGTCCCCCGGCGGCGCTTCATCGCCCGGCCACCGGGCGACGACCGCCCCCGAGCTGACGCCAGAGGAAATCTCCCCGGTAGGTCCTGCCCCAGCCGGTGAACGGGCTCAAGACCGGATCGTCGATTCGGTCGCGGGGGAGGGATGGCCCGCTGGGCCCACCCCTGACCGGGACAACGGGCGAAGGCGCGGCGCCGGACCGGACGGCGCCGCGGGACCGATCCCGGGGCACCTGGAGATCGGGCCGGTCCGGTTTCGCGAGCTGCGAGCGGTCGGCCGCCTCCAGCGGCGGGCCTTCTCCCCCCGGCTCGCGTATGGATTGGGCACCCTCGTCTTGCTCTGGGCGCTGCCCTCGGTGACCTTCCTCGTCGCCCGCCGGGGAGGCCTCGTGGTCGGCTGCGGCATCGGCGACATCCACGTCAACCAGGGGCGCGTCATCAACCTGGCGACCGACCCGGACGCCCGCCGCCAGGGGGTGGCGAGGGCCCTGCTCCGGGCCCTGGAGGACGCGTTCCCGACCGGGTCCGTCGTGCTGGTCGTCGAGGAGGACAACGCCCCCGCCCGCGCCCTGTACGCCAGCAGCGGCTACGCCCACCACCGCCACAGCCGGGACTACTACGGCCGTGGCCGCCATGGCGTCTGGATGGAGAAGGTCCGCCCCCGCGACACCCCCGGCCCGAAGCCCCGCCCCCCGGCGATCCGGTTCTGAAGACGCGACCGGGCCCCACCGCCCGATCGGTCTGTCGTGCCCGTCGGACCGGACCGCTCCCGGACCGCTCCCGGACCTCCCCCGGATGGCCCCGCTAATGCTTGGCGGTCCCCGTGACGGCCCCGGTCCTCTCCTAGCCGCTCACAGGAGTCGCCAGGCGACGGCCAGGGCGCAGGCTACCGCCAGCGCGACATTGACCAGGACGACGACCCGCAGGCGGGGGCGGATCTCCGCCGGGGCCTCGGGCATGGCCTGGCGGGCGAGGGCGGCGATCGTGCCCAGGGTGATCGCCATCACGGCCAGGCCCGCGGTGACCCCATAGAGCAGGCCGAGGAAGGGGGCGAACAGGATCGCCAGCGTCTGGAGGCAGGCCATGCCGCGTCGCCGGTCGAACGCCTGTCCCCCACGTCCACCGGCGGACTCGAATCGTCGTCTCACGCCCGTTCCTCTCGAAGTGTCTATTGCCGGCCCCACACCGCCGGTCCCGCCAGAGGTGGTGATCATGCCAGGATGCCGTTATCGCGGCCGAGATCGCGACACGAGCCGTGCCAGTCTGCCGAGAGCGGCAGCCGACTCGGTCCCCACCGGGGGTATAGCGGATACGGTGACGCGGCCCCCGGTCGGCGGCTCGCGTCGTCGCGCCGGTCGCGTGCTACGATACCGGCTCGACCGACCAGCGCGCGAGGGTCGCCGTGTTCTGCACTGCCTGCGCTGCCCCGAACCCCGCCCACCGGCCCCGTTGCCTCCGCTGCGGCCAGCGCCTCCCCGTGCCGGGCCCGACCACCCTCTCTCCCCCATTCCGTAGCCACACCGGGGGACAGGCCGGAGGACAGGCCGGGAACCATGCCCGCGGTCACGATGAGGCACACGGCGGGAACCCGGACAGGGTCCGCCCCGCCCCGGGCCGACCTCGCGGCGCCGCCCGGCCCGCCCGGGGCCTTCGCATCCTGCTCTGGATCGTCCCCGCGTTGACGCTGGTCCTCCTCGCCGGGGAGATGGCCGTCCGGGCTCAGGCCTCCCGGGCCTCGGCCACCGCCAGCTACGCCGCTGCCGAGGCGGCCCTGGCCGTTCAGGACTACGACGCCGCGCTGCTCGCCTTCGCCGCGGCCGGCGACTTCCGGGACGCCCCCGCCAGACACGACGCGCTCGACGCCACGCTCGGTCCCCTCCGCCTCGCCTACCTCGACGGCCTGGCCGCCTTCGACGCCCGTCGCTATGACACCGCCATCGCCCTGCTCGAACCCGTCGCCCTCGACCTGCCCGGCTACCGCGACACCGGCCCGACCCTCGCCGCCGCCCGCCGCCAGCGCGACGACGCGCTGCTGCTGGCCGCCCGCGAGGCCGAGCGCGGCCGCGACTGGCTCGCCGCCGAACGGGCCCTGGCGACCCTCGCCGCCCTCTCCCCCGCCGACGCCGAGCTGGCGGCCCGCCTCCGCGGCCTCCGCCTGGCCCATGCCCCGATCGCCATCGCCCGGCCGGACGGCCTCTACCTGATCGGGCCGGACGGCGACGACGAGCGCCTGGTCACCGATGTCATGCCCTCGACCTACCCGGTCTGGAACCCGAGCCGGACGCGGATCGCGTTCCTCTCGCCGGGCGCCGACCGGATGGGGACCGGGGGGCAACGCCCGGCCGACCTCGTCCTCGTCGTCCCCGGCGAGGGCGGCCCGGTCCCCATCGCCTCCGGCCTGTCGCCGGTCCAACCGCCGGTCTGGAGCCCGGACGGCGGCCGGATCGCCGTGGCCGGTCTCGATGGTGCCCTGCGGGTCGTCGGGGTCACGGACGGGACCGTCTCGACGCTGGCCGCCGCCGGGGGCGCCTGGTCGAGCCCGTCGTGGTCCCCTTCGGGGCACCTGCTCGCCGCGATCCAACGGACCGGGACACCCGGCGAGCCGGCCGTCAGCCGCGTCGTCGTGATCGACGCGGCCTCGGGGGAGACCCGCGACATCGGGAGCGACCTCCTGCCCGACGCCGCCGCCGTCTCCTGGAACCCGATCGACCTCCGCCTCCTCGTCCACGGTGTGAGTGGCCCCGCCGGTCCGGCCCGGGCGAGCCGCTTGACCTTGATCGACCTGGGGACCGGCCAG
>JBBJOE010000086.1:0-9515 GCA_037721765.1 Thermomicrobiales bacterium | reverse complement strand
ATCCCGGCCAGCACGGTCGAGAACGTGGTCGGCCAGTTGATCGAGGACGGCGAAGTCCTGTACCCCTTCTTTGGGGTGGAGAGCCTGCCGGTCACCGACGTGATCGTGGCCCAGGCGAACCTGTCGGTCGATTACGGCCAGGTCGTGATCGCGGTCAGCGATGATTCTCCGGCCGAAGACGCCGGGATCGAGCCCGGTGACGTGATCACCGAGATCGACGGGCTGCGGATCGACAGCGTGACCCCGTTCATCGAGGCGCTCTTCAACTACGGGCCGGGCGACACCATCCCGGTCACCATCCAACGCGGCGAGGAGACGATCGAGATCGAGGTCACCCTGGCCGAGCGCCCGGCCTAAGGCAGACCGGCAGGCGACGCTCCGGCGGCGTGCCCGCGGTCGTGTCAGCGGCGGCGGACCGGCCGCCGCCGCGGCGCCTGACGGACGCGCCAGGCCCGGGCCAGCACGAACCAGCCCGCGTAGATGAAGACGATCGCCATCACCGCGACCACGGCCGCGACCCACCACAGGTGGACGTAGAGTGCGATCAGCGTCAGGACGCCAAAGATCGCCAGGCAGATCAGGTAGATCACCGTCCCGGCCCGGCCCATCTCGGGCTCGGCCGTCGTCCGGCGATGTCGCGTCGCGCCCATGCCGCTCCTCCTCGAGCCCCGCCGTGCCTGACCAAGGCCCCACGCCCCATCGGGCCCATCGGGGCTCCGTCCCGAAGGCGGACTCGCTCATCTTCGACCAGCTTTTCATGCGACGCCTGGCCTGGGCAATGCCCCAATCGTCCGCTTCGGTGAGCGCGACGACCCCCGGAATCGGTCGAGACGATAACACCTGGCGAAGCGCCAGACCCCCGGCAGGTCCCTCTCGGGATGAAGTGACGCTGCTGTCCGGTCCAAGAGCGGGGTCGCGGCTCCGGTATACTCGCGGCCACCAGGATGACCTGGTTCACCCTCTGGCCCGGCCTGACCACGCGGGGCGGACTAGATCACCGAGGCCCCGTGTCCGCACCCACCCCAGACTCCCTCGCCCCTCCCCCACCGCGTGCTGATCCGGACGGGCAGACGTTCGTCGTCGGCACGGCGGGGCACGTCGACCACGGAAAATCGACCCTGGTCCGGGCCCTGACCGGGATCGACCCGGATCGATTGGCCGAGGAGAAGGCCCGGGCGATGACGATCGACCTCGGGTTCGCCTGGCTACGATCCCCCGCCGGTCGGGACGTGAGCATCGTCGATGTCCCGGGGCACGAGCGGTTCATCAAAAACATGCTGGCCGGGGTCGGCGGGATCGACGCGGCGATGCTGGTCATCGCCGCCGACGAAGGTCCGATGCCCCAGACGGCCGAGCACCTGGCGATCCTCGATCTGCTGGATGTCGGCCATGGCCTGGTGGTGTTGTCGAAGCGGGACGCCGTCGATGGGGACTGGCTCGACCTGGTGACGGAGGAGACGACGGAGTGGCTGCGGGGCTCGGGTCTCGAAGGCGCCCCGATCGTCCCGGTCTCGGCGACCCGCGGCGACGGCCTGCCCGACCTGCTCTCGACCCTCGACGAGGTCTTGGCCGCCGTGCCGGAGCGGGCCGCCAGCGGGCCGCCCCGCCTGCCGATCGACCGGGCCTTCACGATCGCGGGATTTGGGACCGTCGTCACCGGGACGCTTTCCGGCGGGTCGCTCGCCGTCGGCCAGGAGCTGCGTCACCTCCCCTCCGGACGGCCGGTCCGGGTTCGGGGCCTCCAGTCCCACCGGGCTGGACTTGACCGGGTCGGGCCCGGCACCAGGGTCGCGGTCAATGTGACCGGGCTCGACGTGGCCGACGTGCGCCGGGGTGATGTCCTGGCGCCGGCCGGCGCCCTGCGCCCGGCGGACCGGCTCGACATCCGGATCCGTCTCCTCGGAGACGCGCCGGCCCCACTGGGCCAGAACGACGAGGTCGAGCTGTTCACCGGGGCGGCCGAGCGGCTGGTCCGGGTCACCATCCTGGACCAGGAGTCGATCGCCCCCGGCGACGAGGGCTGGGTCCAGGTCCGTCTCGGGGAGCCGGTCGCCGTGGCGCGGGGGGACCGCCTGATCATCCGGCGGCCTTCGCCCAGCCGGACCATCGGCGGGGGCACGGTCATCGACCCGGCCCCCGCCCGGCACCGCCGGTTCCGGCCCGAGGTGATCTCCGCCCTGGCGACACTCGCCGAGGGTTCCCCGGAGGAATTGGTCACCCAAGCACTCAACGCTCCCCTCGATCCGAAGTCACTCGCCGCCGCCCTCCCGGGCCTGGACCGGACCGCCCTCGATGGGGCCATCGCCGCGTCGGTCGCGACGGGCCTGGTCCGGCCCCTCGGCGCCACCGGGTCAGCGGGAGAGGCGGGCGGATACCTCGTCTCGGCGGCGGGGTGGTCGCGGTTGCGCGAGCGGGCCGTGGCCGAGATCTCGGCCTTCCACGCCGCCCACGCACTCCGGGCCGGGATGCCGAAGGAAGAGTTCCGGCGCCGCCTCGGCATCGCCTCGCCCCGCCTCGCGGACGCGGTCGTCGCGACCGCCGCGGCCGATGGCGAATTGCGTGACCTGGGGGCCCTGGTCGCGGCGGTGAGCTTCACGGTGACCTTGGGGCCAGATCGCCGCCGGGCGGCCGACGCGTACTTGGCCCTGCTCCGCTCGGCCCCCCTGGCCCCGCCGGCCCCGGTCACGGTCGGCCTGGACCCGGACACCCTGGGGGCGATGGTAGACCTCGGTGAGGTGGTACGGGTCGCCGAGGGAATCGTCTTCGACGCCAGCACCTACGGCAGGATCGAGCGCGGGGTGGTCGGGTTGCTCGACCGGGACGGCACCGTTACTATCGCCTCGTTCCGGGACCATTTCGACACGAGCCGGAAGTATGCCCAGGCGGTGTTAGAACACCTCGACAGCCAGCGGGTCACCCGCCGGGTCGGTGACCAGCGGGTCCGGGGGACGGCGGCCGCGGCCATCGCCCGGGACGCCACGGAGGACGAGGCGCGATGACCACCACGACCGTACCCGCGACCGGGACGAAACCGGACGGGGATCCGGCGACGGGCGGGCGGCATGGCCGCTGACGACCTGTTCTCCGGACCGTCCTGGCACCGATTCCTCTCGCCCCACTTCGACGACGTCTCGATCTCCTGCGGGGGAAGCGCCGCGTCGTTGGCCGCCCGGGACCACGCTCCGGAGGTCTGCGTGGTGTTCGCGGGCGGCGAGCAGGAGGGCCCCCAAACGGCATTCGTCGCCGAGCAGCACCGCCGCTGGCGATTGGATGACGAGGGGGTGGTCCCGGGACGCCAGCGGGAGGAGACATCGGCGGCGACGATCCTGGGCACCGTTCCCCGCTTCCTCGCCTTTCCCGACGCCATCTACCGGGGCGAGCGTTACCTTGATGACCCGCACCTCTTCGGGGACGTGGCGCCCGACGAGGCGGACCTGCCGGCGCGGGTCGCGGCGGTGCTGGGTCTCGACCGGCGGCCGGACCCGACCGCCCGCGTCTACGCCCCGTTGGCCCTCGGCAACCACGTCGATCACCAGCACCTGCTCCGGGTCGGGCTCGACGCGGCCAGATCGGGGTGGGATGTCTGGTTCTACGAAGACCTCCCCTATGGCCTCGACCCGGCGACGCTGGCGCCCCGCCTCGACAGCCTCGAAAGGGCGGGAGACCGGATAGTCCCCGCCGCCGCGATCGACGTCTCGGCCACCTGGCGTCAGAAGATCGACGCGATCATGTGCTATGCGTCCCAGGTCCCGGTGATCTTCCGCCACGTCACCACGGCCCCGACCCGGGACCAGATCGACGCGGCGATGCGGACCCACGCGGTGGGCCCGTCCGGCATACCGACGGAGCGATACTGGCGGCTGGCCGCGACTTGAGCCCAGGCGCCCGGGGCCCGCGTTGAGGCAACGAGCGTGACGCCGAGCGAATCCGCGAACAGGGTATTGACACGCGGAGAGTGACCGTATACTCTGTACGGACAGTCCCAAGGAACTCCGGGTTCCGGGACACGATCCACCGGCCGTCGCAACGGCGCGTGGAGGCCGCGGGGCCTCGCGCGGGACCGGGCGACGAGACGGGCCAACCGGGACGAAGGACACGCGTTGCGGGGCGACGTGTCCGGGGACCGGGAGGCGGGACGTGTCTCGTGCCAGGGTTCGTTGGGACTGTACTTTGTCCCGCGCCGGGAGGCACCATCCCCTTCCCTCGCGGTCATCTCGGCTCACGGGGTTGCGGACACCGTCCGGCTCGTCCCACTCCCGGCTCGCCGCAACATGCGCGAGCGGAGTGACCGGTTCAAGCTGGCGTCCACGCCCGCGACCGGACATTCGTTGACTGCCGCGCGAACCCCAATCACCCGAGTCCCAGGCACGAGGTCCGCGCACCGGATGGCGGGGTCTGCCAATGTTTGCCCAGATTCTCGACCCCGAACACGTCCCCAAGCACCACGAACAGCGAGCGCACGTTCGAAACTCATGATAGAGTCCGCCGTCGCACCCTGTCTTCGGGCAGGGTGAGGATTGAAACTGCAGCCACCACCCCGGCACCGCACGCTACCTGTACGTCGCACCCTGTCTTCGGGCAGGGTGAGGATTGAAACGCGGCGAGCGATCTCTTCACGGGCCGCGTCGTCCGCGTCGCACCCTGTCTTCGGGCAGGGTGAGGATTGAAACCGGGAGACGGCGGTACTTGCCGCGATGGATCGGCTACGTCGCACCCTGTCTTCGGGCAGGGTGAGGATTGAAACCGGGTCAGCCAGCACGCCGTCGAGGCCCATGCTGACATCGCACCGTGTCTTTGAGCAGGGTGCCACATGGCGCGTGGTGTCATGAATCGTTCGCCGTGCTAGCATCCACCCATCTCCACGAGGGTCACGCTGCCGTGGCCCGAGCAACCTCGTTTCGCTGCTGACCCGAGAGGACGAATCATTATGGTGACTGCAGTTCCCTCCCCCGGTGTTTCCCAGGCGTGGCGGGAGCGCTCCCATGAACGGGACGGGACGCCGCCGGTGCTGGAGGTGCGGGGGCTCTCGAAGCGGTTCCCGGTCGGGGGGCTGATCGGGACCAAGTACCTGCACGCGGTCGAGGACGTCAGCTTCACCCTGGATCGGGGCCAGACCGTCGCCCTGGTCGGGGAGTCCGGCAGCGGCAAGAGCACGACCGCCCGGCTGATCGCCCGGTTGATCCCGCCGACGGCGGGAGAGATCCTGCTCCACGGCCGAGATGTCCTGAAGGACGAGCCACGCCGGGTGTCACAGGGATATCGCCAGCAGGTCCAGATGATCTTCCAGGATCCGTTCGGCTCCCTCAACCCCATCCACACCGTCGGCCATCACCTCAACCGGCCTCTCCAGATCCACAAGCAGACCCGCGACAAGAAGGAGACCCGGGAGCGCATCGAGGAACTGCTGGCGACCGTCGGGCTCAACCCACCGGCCGAGTTCGCGGCCAAGCACCCCCACCAGCTCTCCGGCGGCCAGCGGCAGCGGGTCGCGTTCGCCCGGGCCCTGGCGGTCGAGCCCGATGTGCTGTTGGCCGACGAGCCGATCTCGATGCTCGACGTGTCGATCCGGATGGGCGTCCTGAACCTGATGGAGCGGCTACGGGACGAGCGGGGCATCGCCACGCTCTACATCACCCACGACATCGCCAGCGCCCGCTACATCGCCGACGAGACGACCGTGATGTACGCGGGTCGCATGGTCGAGGGGGCCGAGAGCGTCGAACTGATCGACGAACCGGCCCACCCGTACACCAAGCTCCTCCTCTCGGCCGTGCCCAACCCGCGCTCGGGATTGGCCAAGGCGACGATCAACGCCCGGGGCGAGGTGCCGTCGCTGGTCGATCCTCCCCCCGGGTGTCCATTCGCCGCCCGCTGCCCGAGCGTCATGGACGTCTGCCGTCAGGTCATGCCGGGGGTCGAGCGGATCGGCGGCAGCCACTGGGTCCGCTGTCACCTGTACGGGCCGGGGGGAACCTTGCCAGGGACCGCTCGGGCCACCGCCACACGGGGCGGAGTCCCGGTCTCGCCGGTCGCATAAACCCCGGCCGAAACGTGACCGATCACCCGGTCGCGGTCTCCAATGATGTCCGCTGGCACGAAGCCCCGTCCCCCGACTCCCGTCTTCCGTCTTCCGTCTTCCGACAAGGAGACCACCGTGCCGATTCGCCTGATCCACGTCGGTCTCGGCAACTGGGGACAGAACTGGGAGGAGCAGGTCCTCTCCACCCTGACCGACCGCATCGAGATCGTCGCCCACGTCGAAGCGCACCCGGCGACGATGGCGGCGGCCACCGCCCGCCTGTCGCTAGACGCCGCCCGTAGCTATGCCGACCTCGACCGGGCCCTGGCCGACGTCGATGCCGATGCCGTCCTCGCTACCGTGCCCGTCGAGGCGCACGTCCCGGTCGCCCTGGCCGCCCTCCGGGCCGGGCGCCACGTCGTGGTCGAGAAGCCGTTCGCCACCTCCGTCGAGGAGGCGCGGAACGTCGTCGACCTGGCCGCGTCCTCCGGCCTCACGACGATGATCAGCCAGAACTACCGCTTCTACCCCGCCGTCGAGCGGGCCCGCGACCTGATCGCCAGCGGCGCGATGGGCGCCGTCGGCGCCGTGACGCTCGACTTCCGCCGCTGGATCACCCCCGGCCCGGCATCGCCCTACGGCAAGATCGCCCACCCTCTCCTCGAAGACATGGCGATCCACCACTTCGACCTGGTTCGCTACGTCCTGGGCCAGGACGCGGAGTCGGTCACTTGCCACGCCTGGAACCCGAACTGGAGCACCTTCGCCGGTCTGCCCGCCGCCACGGCCCACATCGCCATGGCCGGGGGCGTCGGCGTCTCCTACCGGGGCAACTGGGTCAGCACCGGCCCCCCGACCGCCTGGGCCGGCGAGTGGCGCGTCGAGTGCGAGCGCGGCGAGATCGTCTGGACCAGCCGCGCCGACAATCGCGCCCTCGACGCCGAGCGCGTCGCCCTCCGTCCCTACGACGGCGTCGAAGTCGAAGAGCGCCTCCCCACCCCGACCCACTGGGGCCGCGCCGGCGTGATGCTCGCCCTCGCCGACGCCATCGAGTCCGGCACCGTCCCCTCCTGCTCCGCCGCCGACAACATCCACAGCCTCGCCCTCTCCGCCGCCGCCGTCGGGGCGAACGCGACGGGGCGGCGTATCATCCTCGCGGACTGAACAGCGACCTTCCTCACCGGGAGGGCAGCCCCGGGGGATCGACCCATCGGTTTGCACGGGGTACCTAACGATGGGCTCTGCCAGGCGATTCCCACGCTGGGATGCAAGACCCGGGGTTGCATCCGCCACGCCTTTCTTGCTTGACACCGGTGCAACTCAATGTAGGATGGGATGACCTGGGACACAATCTGAATAGGTACGACGAGACTGATCTGATGATCGGTCCCGTGGCTGCCACAGTCACGTGGAAGGCGAGTTGGCAATGGTCTTTTCCCAGCAGAAGCGTGCCTCGGCGCCCGCTCTCGATGACGATATTCTCAGTGCGCTTCGGGCGGGCCTGCATGGTGCCCTTATCCTCCCGCGGGACCCCGACTTCGATGCCGCACGCCAGGTCTTCAACGCGATGATCGACCGGAGGCCGCTTGCGATCGCACGCTGTGCCGACACGACCGACGTCGTGACCGCTGTGAACTTCGCGCGCCACCACGGTTTGCCGGTCTCAGTGAGGAGTGGCGGCCACGGCGTGGCGGGTCACTGCGTCTGTCACGACGGACTCATGATCGACCTGTCGTCCATGAAGGGAATCGTGGTCGATCCGGATCGGCGCGTGACGTTTGCCCAGCCCGGACTCCGCCTCGGGGAATTCATCCTCGCCACCGAACGATACGGCTTGGTCTCCCCCACTGGCACGGTCTCGGACACCGGTCTCGCCGGGTTGACGCTCGGCGCAGGCTATGGCTGGCTGAACGGCAAGTATGGTCTGGCGATTGACAATCTCGTTGGTGCCGAGGTGGTAACCGCGGACGGTCGCGTTCTCCACGCGAGTGCGGACGAACATCCGGACCTCTTCTGGGCGTTGCGCGGGGGAAGCGGCAACTTCGGTATCGTGACCTCCTTCGAGCTGCGGTTACACCCGGTTTCACAGGTACTTGGCGGAATGCTCATCTATCCCTTCCCGCGCGCTGGCGAGGTGCTGCGCTTCTATCGTGAGATCGCCGCCGCCGCCCCGGACGAGCTGACGCTCTATGCCGCGTTGCTCACCGCCCCGGATGGGAATCAAGTCGTCGGCATCGTGCCCTGCTGGTGTGGTTCTTTGGAGGAGGGCGAGCGGGTCCTGGCCCCCATCCGAGCATTCGGCCCGCCACTGGCCGACCTGATCCAACCGATGCCGTACTCAACGATGAACACGCTTACCGATGAGGTCATCCCCTCGGGTTTCCGTCACTATTGGAAGCAGAACCTCCTGCGTGAGTTGAGCGATGACGCGATCGACACCATCATCGACCACGTCACGCGGGTCGTGTCACCGCGCACCGTGGTCCTGATCGACCATGTCCACGGTGCCGCCCGGCGGGTCGCACCGACGGCAACTGCCTTCCCCCACCGCGATGCGCCACATGGCCTGGTCATGCTCTCGATGTGGGACGATCCGGCGAACGATGAGGCCAACATCCACTGGACGCGAGAATTGGCCGCCGCGACCCGCCCATTCGCGACAGGTGGCGCCTATGTCAACGAGGCGTGGGACGAGAAGCCAGGCGCCGCCTTTGGCGTCAACTACGAGCGTCTCGTCACGATCAAGAACCGTTACGACCCCGCCAACCTGTTTCGGCACAATACGAACATCGCTCCGACGGCCAATGCTTGAGATCATCCGGTCACGTCCGGGGCGACATTGACTCGGCGACGACGAGCCGGTCCCATGGCCGGCCATCGCCGACGGTCGGCGCGGCATGTATGGGTCGACCGACCGAGCCGCCCGCGATGGTCGATGTCCGAGTCTCAGCGGGAAGCCATCGTCGAGACCAGCCGCGCCGCCTTCCCTCCACGGGTGCCGAAGGCGTCGCTTTCCGTCACCACCAAGTTTCGGAGGTCGACGCCGAACCGGGTCCGGTGAGCGTGGTCACCCGCGCCGATCGAGCCCGGTCCCGGCGGTGATCGGCAAACCTCGTCACCCGTCCGGCCGACGCGCTATACTGGCCGCCACGCGCCCGTAGCTCAGTGGATAGAGCGCTTGCCTCCGGAGTAAGAGGTCGCAGGTTCGAGTCCTGCCGGGCGTACCCCCCCATACGACAAAATGCTGTACACGTCGTATACGGTGTCTTCTGACACCACGTCGGTCGTTGGTGCGTCCGCCCGATGGCGCGTCTCGTCCGAGAGTGGGCGACATCGGCTTACCGATGCGACGGGTCTCTCGCCTCCTGTTCTCGCCTCGTGTTTAGGAGACGCCGGTACTCGT
The DNA here is from genome assembly GCA_037721765.1 of Thermomicrobiales bacterium. Classification (GTDB taxonomy): domain Bacteria; phylum Chloroflexota; class Chloroflexia; order Thermomicrobiales; family UBA6265; genus JACCVE01. Next base: position 93 of record JBBJOE010000086.1, on the reverse strand, counting down.
CATGCTACGATCTACCAAGCGACGGATTGGCCACCCGGCGATGACAGCACGGAAGCGCGAACCCACCATGAAACGTCGGGTGAAGGTGAGCAG
>JBBJOE010000007.1:0-32050 GCA_037721765.1 Thermomicrobiales bacterium | reverse complement strand
AGCACGGCGATCTCGCGCCGGTGCCGCCATGGGCGGGCGACCACGAACTCGCCTGTCCTCGGGTCCCACGAGCCCCAGGCCTGTCCGGACCGTAACAGAGACGCGAGTTCGTCCGGCTCGAATCGGCTCCGCCACGAGAAGGGCAACCGAGACACCGTCCCGGCACGCAGGGCCTCGAAGGACCGTTCCGGGGAAGCCGTGGCGGGTTCCCCGGTCATCCGACCACCACCGGAGCCGGGACGATCTCGATGTGGTCGACCTCCAGGAGACCGATCGGGGTCACGGTCACTCCCCGGATCCTCTCCCCCGCCAGCAGGTACTCCACCGGGTGGTAGGTCGGGAGGAAAACCGCGTCCGCCACCAGGATGGCATGCGCCCGGGCGTACCGCGCTTGCCGCGCGGTGGGGTCCGGCTCCCGGCGGGCAGCTTCGATGGCCGCGTCAAACGCCGGATTCCGATACCCGGAGGCGTTTGCCGGGCTGCCGGACCCGAACAAGGTCCAGAGCAAGGCGTCCGGTGATGGGAAATCGGCGACCCAGAGGAGGCCATAGGCGGGGAACGCGCCCGCGGCCAAGCCGTCGAGGAACTCGGGCCACGGGTAGGACACCACGGTCACCCGCAGGCCGAGGTCACGTCGGAGGACGTCGCGTACGGCTTCGACCGTCTGGTCTGCGTGAGACGCGATCTCGAACGGCGGAACGGCGGCGGCGGACCCATATCGCGAACGGGCCAGGGCCGCTCGGGCCGCGGCGAGATCTGGCGCGGGCAACCTGGCAGCGGCGTCCAACGCCAGGAGACTGTCCGGCAGCAAGCCATCGGCAGGGGCGGCCAATCCGCCGAACGTCACGTCCGCGACCGCCGCTCGCGGGAAGGCGAGCTGGATCGCCAGGCGGACATCGCGGTCGTCCAACGGGGCTTGGTCGGTCCGGAAGGCGATGTGGTGGGTGGCGAAGGAGGACTGGCGGATGACCCGAGGCGCGAGGGCGGGGTCGTCCAGGACGCGCGCGGCCGATCCGGCGGGCAGGGGCGTCACGTCGATCAGTCCCTGCTGGTAGAGATTGAACGGCCGCTCCGCCCCGGCACCGAGGAGATAAGACACCCCGGTGATCCGGTCACCTTCGACGAACTTCTCGACCCGGGCCAGGCGTAGCTCCCGTTCCGGTTGCCAGGACACCACCCGGAAGGGCCCGGAACCATTCGGGATCGTGCCGGCTGTCCCGCCGGACGGGGCCGGACCACCGGTGACCAGTCCAGCGACCGAGGCAAGTCGCGGCAGGAAGTCGGTCCGCGGCCGATCCAGATCGATCACCACCGTTCGTTCGTCAGGCGTCGAAACCCCGGCCAACGTCGTCGCGTTCCCCGTCAAGAGGTCACTGGCCCCGGCGATGTCGAGCAGCGTCAACGGTCCGGAAAGGGCCGACGCGGGCATCGTGGCCGACGGCGTCAGCGCCCGGGCCAGGGACGAGGCGACATCGACGGCGAGGATCGGCCGGCCATCATGGAAGCGGGCGTCGGGCCGCAGGCGGGCCTCGTACCGCATCGCGTCGGGGGAGACGTCGATCCGCTCGGCAAGGTCGAGAACGGGCGTCAGGTCTGCGTCGAACCGAACGAGCCCAGAGAACACCAAGCGAAGGATCTCCGTGGTGGCCTGGTCCGGTGCCAGCGACGGGTCGAGGCCCTCTAACCCAGCGGTGGGTCCCGCGAGCCGCAGCACGCGATCCGTGGCTACCGACGGGGTGCCGATTGCCTGGCCCGCCGCGGTCACGGGATGGGCGCCGACTGGCGCGACCGTCGCCCAGGCCACGAGTATCCATGTGACGATCGCCCGTCGATGGTTCAACATGGGTGCATTCTAGTGAGCCCCCGGCCTCGCGACAACGCCGGGATCGGCTGGCGGGGTAAGAACCGGGACGACGCGCCGATTGACGATCCCGGGAGGAACCCCATGGCCGCGACGCCCGAATCAATGCCCTTGTTCCCGCTTTCGGGGGTCCTCTTTCCCGGCGCGATCCTCCCGCTTCACATCTTCGAACCACGCTATCTGACGATGTTGGCCGATCTCGAAGCATTCCCCCCAGACGACCGGCGGATCGGCGTCGTCCTGACCAAGGTTGGGTCCGAAGTCGGCGACCGGCCGACGATCCATGACCACGGTACGTCGGCGGCGGTCATCGTGCGCCGCGGATTGCCGGATGGCCGGGAGTTGATCGTCCTCCTCGGCCAGCGGCGATTCGCGGTCGCCGGCTCGTCGTGGGACGGGCCATACCTGGTCGGACAGGTCCGGATGCTGGACGATGAGGAGGTAGACCCCGGTGCTGCCGCCCCGCTCGTGACCAAGGTCCGAGCGGCTTTCTCGGCCTACTTGGGCGTCGTTGCCTCGATCATGGGGTCTCCGGTCGATCTGGACCTCGATGCGATGCCAGATGATCCTGCCGGACTGGGGTATTGGATCGCGTCCCGGGTCTCGGCGAATCCCTGGGAATCCCAGGCGATGTTGGAAGCGGTCACCCCGGCCGATCGGCTCGACATCGTCCTGCGATTCCTCCGCCGGGAGCGGGCCCTGCTGGCCGAGCAGGGTGCCTCCGGCATCGCTCTCGAACACCCCGGCCGACGCTTCAGCGCCAACTAGTCCCGGTCGCCGGGCAGGTGACCGTCCGTCGCTTCGATCCGCACCGGTAACAGCCCGATCTCCCGCGAGACCCTGGTCGTCGCCGCCAATACTGCCAACGGCGTCATCGCCGACGTGTCGATGGTAGTCGTTGCCTCGCCGGTCGCTGACCGGAGGCGGCCCCGTTGCCGTTGGTGTAGCTCGGCGGGCCACGGCCGGCCCCGCCGGCGTGCGGTCGTGTCGAGGTCGACCGTCAGGGCGACCAGCGCGCTGGGACGGGATCGGCGCCGGAGCGACGGGATGTCGCTGTGCTCTTGGGCGGAGACGGCCGCGTCGTGGCCGAGTGCCCGGAGCGACTCGACCAGCGTCGATTTTCCCGAGCCACAGGGACCGACGATCACGACCCGGCCGGTGTCGCCGTCCATCGTCCTCGGCCGAATGTGTTCTCGATCCTTCCCGGTCGTCACCGTGCCACCCGGGACGAGACCGGAAACGAGGCCCGCATGGCCAGGGAGTGGTCTTCGCCCGGGTCCCCTCGCACTCCGACCACGACGACGGTCATGTCGTCACCGGGACGCCCGCCGTCCCGTTCCCGCCCCACGGCGAGGACGAAGGCGGCGATGTCGTCCGGCGATTGACCCGCCATCCCGCCATCCGTCAGATCGGCGGTCAGATGAGCGGCGGTCCCCGCGCCGGTTGCCGGACTGGGAGATCCCGTCCGTCGTCACGACCATCGTCGCCCCATCGACCAACGGGGTGTCGACGGTCGCGACGGGTTCGACCCGCCAGCGACCGATCGGGCCGCTGAGCGCGCCGGCCGGCTTGAACCCCGTCCAGTCTCCCAACGCGGCAGGGGTGAACGACTGCCGGGCGAGGCGGATATGGCCCGCGACCGGATCGACGGTGATCAGGTCGACCGGGGCCGAGACGAGTCCATTGCGGTAGGCCAGCAGGAAATCATGAACGCTGGCAATGACCGCCACGTCGCGGGTGCCATCCCGTACCAGGGCGGCGGCGCGACCGACGAGCAGGGCACTGAGCGCCTTGGCACGGGGTCCGCTCCCCTGCCCATCGACCAGGATGACCGAATACGCACCGGCCGGCCGCCGCACGACCTCGACCATGTCCCCGCTGGCGACCGAGGCAAATTTTCCCACCTGGCCAATGGCGACGATCACCCGATCGTGCGGCCCGTGTCGACCCGCCACGCCCCCTCCTACCTTCCGGACCCGGGCTTCGGCCGTCTCATCCCGGACTGCACACGCGGTCCGTGCGGGTGCACACCCCGCAGGGGCTCAAATGCGACGCACTGTACAGGAGCAATTGATGTGGAAGGTACTCGGGCCCCAACCAAGTACTTGAGTCCTATGACCACCGGATGGATGTTCGTATAGGCCGTTCTATTGACCGATGGTCCCATTGGACATATGATCCTCCTAGAGATGGGACATGACGAACGTCTCATCTGACAGCCAGACACACCAAATGAACCGACGACGTTCGAACCAAGTTCGATAGGACCAAAGTACCCCTCGGGGAGAAGGGAGCGCAACATGAAGTGGAAGTCCATGACGTGGGTCTAGCCACACAGACCTACTAACTGTCCACCGCCAACGCCAGGACGATCCATCTGATCGCCCTCACCAGGAGAGAAGGGAGCGCAACATGAAGTACAGGAGCTGGAAGTGGGTCTAGCCACACAGACCTACTAACTGTCCACCGCCAACGCCAGGACGATCCATCTGATCGCCCTCACCAGGAGAGAAGGGAGCGCAACATGAAGTACAGGAGCTGGAAGTGGGTCTAGCCACACAGACCCGTGCCGTCAAAAGCGACTCTTCGCCCGGTCCCGAATGCGTCCGAGCGAAGAGTCGCTTTTTTCGTTTTCCTTCATGCGAGCGGATCGTGCTTCGGATCGACGACCGGGGGGCCGCGTCCCATGTGACCCGGATAATTTAGCCCTTTGGTCCTGAACAGGTCACCAGATCGTCCCCGTAAGGTGACCACGTATTCTCCTGCTCCTCGCGACCCCCTAGAATAAGTAGTGAGCCGTCCGCGACCATCCTTCACTGGCGCGTTCGAGCTGAGTTGCACACAGACAGGTTCGTCGAAGACATGAAAGGTCGGATCCCACGTGGGACACTTCGTCGGCTCAACCAAGATGTGGATCGGTGGTTTGACCATCATCCTCGGCGTGGCGGCGACGGTCATGTGGTTTGCCGGGTATCGTTTCGAGCATCCAGGCGATGCGACCGGCTTGTTGACGCTCTTTGCCCTGTCGCTCTTGGCAGGTTTCCTCGAGATCAGGATTCCCAGGAGCGAATCGATCGGATTCACGGTTGATTCGGCCTTCGCACTTTCGCTCGCCCTCATTTTGGGACCACTCAGCGCGGCCGCGGTTTTCATGCTGGCAACGCTGGTGATGGATGTCGCCATGCGGCGAGAGGCGGTGAAGACCATCGTCAACGTCGCCGGTCTGGGGCTCGCGACCCTGATGGCCGGATGGGTGTTCGCGGAGGTCGCTGGAGCATCCCCGTTCTCATTATCCGATTGGCATACGATCGTCGGCATCGTATTGGCCGCCATCACCTATGCTTTGGTCAATAGTTGGTCTCTCGCCTTGATTATTAGTACGGTCCTTGGTGCCAGTCCTCTTGCTCTCTGGTGGAAGAATCGGCAACCGTTTGCGATCGAACTCATCACCATCCCCACCATCGGGAGCGTGGTCCCCGTCCTCTATGCCCAACACCCATTCGCACCCATCCTCCTCTTCGTGCCCCTCCTCGGACCGTATTTCGCCTTCCGGGCGCTGCGCCAGGTCGAGGAAGAGACGCGCAAGAGTATGGAGAGCCTGGCCGACGCGCTAGAGCAGCGTGATCCGTACACGTCACAGCACTCGGTCCGGGTCACCGCCTACGCGACGGCGATCCTTGACCAGATGCCCGAGATCCCATTCGAAGTCCGGGGATGCATCATCGCCGCGGCCCGGGTCCACGATGTCGGCAAGGTCGGCACGCGGGATGGGTCCCTCTTCAAGCCTGACCGGTTGACCGACGAGGAGTTCATCGACATCCAGAGGCACCCGGTGATCGGCAGCGAGATCGTCGGCCAACTCGCGATCTACCAAGATGAAGCGACCCTCATTCGGCATCACCACGAGCGATGGGACGGCACCGGGTATCCGGATCGCCTGGCCGGTGAGGACATCCCCTTCGGGGCCAGGGTCATCGCCATCGCCGACGCGTTCGACGCGATGACCTCCGATCGGGCCTACCGCCCGGCTCTCAGTTTCGACTCGGCACTCGACATCGTGCGCCGGGAGTCCGGCATTCAATTCGACCCTTCGATCGTCGCGAACTTCGAGCGGGCCGTCGCCCCGGGCACGACTTTAGGCGCGACTCGCCCGATTCGCCAAAGTTCCCCATCTTTGGCCATCAACGCCTAGTTCTGTCCTCGCGCGCCGGGCCTGGCCTGCCCTCGTCCGGTCGGATTCCCAACGCTACACTCCCCGTCAAGGTCACCCGTTGGTCGTGCCCCACCCGGGTACCGCGACGCGGATGGCCTACTGTTGATCTGAAAGCAGGCGATGTCGTTCACGGTGACGATCGACTTCCACGACACCTTGTTTCGTTGCGACGAATGGTTCGCCCTCGAAGTGCGGGACCTGCCGACCGCATTCCTCTCGTGGCGGGACGATCGGGACGGGCTCCGACCCGACCTCGATATTCGAGCCCGGGCAACTGCCGCCTACCGCGACCTCCGTGGGGAGATCGCCGCGCACGGCCGCGAGGACGATGCCGCCGGCTGCCTGCGCCAAGTCTTCGACCGGATCGGCGCTTCGGTGCCGGGGGAGGACCTCACCGCCGGCGTCGAGTGGCTCTTCTCTGCCCTCCCCGACGCGATCCCGCTTCCCGGAGCGCGAGACGCGCTCGTCGCCCTGCGCCACCGCGGTATCGGCCTCGGCGTCGTTTCCAGCGCGATCCACACGCCTTACCTGCACCGGTCGATCGCGCGGGCCGGCATGGACGACCTCCTGACGCAGGTAGCCACGTCGGCCTCGACCGGATATTACAAGAGCCGTCCAGAGATCTATGCCATCGCCCTCGATGCCCTCGGCGCGGAGCCGGCCCGCTCCCTACACGTCGGGGACTCCCTCCGGTACGATGTGGCCGGGGCGGCCCGGGCAGGGATGGGGACGGCGTGGCTATCCCACGGCCGTTCCCGGGCGGCGGACGACCCGCGACCGGACGTCATCCTGGCCGGTTGGGAAGGTGCGGCTGACCTGATCGTCGCCACCCTGTTCTCCTCCGCGACCAAATCGGACCAGGATGCGCCGCGTCCGGACGGCCGCTTGCCGGCACCGGAGCGCTGATGCGGATCGATGTCTTCTCCCTGTTTCCGGGCCTCTTCGAGCCGGTCTTCGCGGCCAGCATCCTCGGCCGGGCTCAAGGGCGGAACCTCGTCTCGATCTCGTCTCATGATATCCGCGACTTCGCTTCGGATCGACACCGGACGGTAGACGACACCCCATACGGGGGCGGCGCCGGGATGGTGATGAAGGCACCACCGGTGGTCCACGCCGTCGAGTCGGTCCTGGATGACGAGATGGGGGCCGGGTCCGCGGACACCGCTGCCGACCGGCCTGGTCCGTCGATCCTGGTCATGTCGGCATCTGGCCGACCATTCGACCAGGCCATGGCCAAATCACTTGCGTCGGTGCCGCACCTGGTCGTGGTCTGCGGCCACTACGAGGGGATCGACCAACGGGCGATCGATATCCTCGGGGCCGAGGAGGTCAGCATCGGCGACTTCGTCCTCACCGGCGGAGAGCTGGCGGCGATGGTCGTGGTGGACGCCGTGGTGCGCCTCGTTCCCGGGGTGATCGATGTGGGTTCGATCGAAGAGGAGTCGTTCGAGGACGATCTCCTCGAATACCCCCATTACACCCGTCCGGCCACGTTCCGTGGACATGGCATCCCGCCAGTGTTGCTCAGTGGCCACCACGCCCAGATCGCGGCCTGGCGGCGGGAGCGATCGCGCGAGCGGACGGCAGAACGCCGTCCGGACCTTATCCGCCGGCGTGCTGACCGGGACTGATTGCCGGCGGGTCAGGACTGGCCGCGCCAGGCAATCGCCGAGCCCACGTGCGACGCGACGTACCGGGATGCCCCACTTGGCGTAGCGTTGCCGGTGAGTCGGTGTCCCGGCCGTCCCGTCACACGGGAAACGCCTGCTCCGCACTCCGTTCCACCCGCCACGCCCGAGACGGTACGAATACCCTAGCCCGGCCCCTGTAGCCGGGCGATCACGACTGGTAGTCTCTGTGTATCGGCCTTCCGAACGGCGAGCGGCCACGTATCGAGGAGATCACGGTCCCATGGCAACCAACCTCTTGGAGCACGTCGCGGCCCTCGCCGTGGCCAGAGAGCCCCAATCGGTCGAGCAGACCGGGTTGGAATTGGGATTCATCGCCGACCTTGCCCTGAAAGTCATCTACTTCAACAATCAGGTCATGGGTCAGGCGATCAGCGACGAGATTTGCCTCCCGTTCTTCAATGTCGTCGATAAGGCGCTCGCTTCGTTGAAGCGAGAGGAACTGATCGAGGTCGCCGGGAGCCAGGGGTTCGGCGAGCAGGCGTACCAATATACGATTACCCCGAAGGGCGTCGTCCGGGTCCATCAGGTCCTCGATCGAACGACCTACGTCGGCCCGGCGCCGGTGACGCTGGAGCAATACACGATCGTCATCAAGAACCAGGCGATCGCCGATGTCCGGGTCAGCCCGACGATGGTCCGCGAGGCGATGGCCGATCTGGTCCTGGACGACCTGCTGCTCGACTCGATGGGGCAGGCGGTCAACACCGGCCGGTCGCTGTTCCTCTTCGGCCCTCCGGGTAACGGCAAGACCGTCCTCGCCGAGCACATCATCCCGCTGCTCGGCGGGCACCTCCTCATTCCCCATGCCTTCACGGTCGATGGGCAGATCATCAAAGTGCTCGACCTCCATAATCACAAGCCGGTGCCGCTGCCCCCGGGACGTCAGGACTGGGACCGCCGCTTCGTCCTGTGCCGCCGCCCGGCGCTCATCTCGGGCGGAGAGCTGACCCTGGACCTCCTCGACCTGGTCTACGACTCGACATCCAAGATCTATGAGGCCCCACTCCAGGTGAAGGCCAACGGCGGAATGTTCCTGATCGACGACTTCGGTCGGCAGCAGGTGCAGCCCCGGCAATTGCTGAACCGCTGGATCGTGCCGCTGGAAAAGCGGGTCGACTACATGACCCTGCACACCGGCAAGAAGATCGAGATTCCGTTCGACCAGTTGATCGTCTTCTCGACCAACCTGGCTCCGAAGGACCTGGTCGACGAGGCGTTCTTGCGCCGGATCCAGAATAAGGTCCACATCGGCAACCCGACGGTCGAGACCTATCGCGAGATCTTCCGCCGGCAGTGCGAAGCGCTCGAGATCCCGTTTGACCAGAACGGATTGGTCTATCTGCTCCGCGAATACTATGTCAAGCCAAAGCGCGAGTTACGATCGGTACACCCGCGGGATATCCTGCGGATCCTGATCGGCATCGCCCGGTACATGGACATCTCCCCGCGCTTGACCCCAGACCTCCTCGACCGGGCCTGCAACACCTACTTCGTCGAGTTGTAGGGTCGCGGGACGACGAGAGATCGACGACACATGTCGAGTCCCCGGTTCAGCCGGGGGCTCGTCGCGTGTCGGGGGCCGGGATGGTGGAGGTGTCGTCGCCAGTGGGCTCCGGTCCGGAGGGGTCGGTCACGGCGTGCCAGACCCGGAGACTGTGCAGGTCCCGCTCGGCGACGTGGCGAAGGTAGGACGAGGTGAAGGCCTCCAACTCGTCCCGTAGGCCGTCTGGGACCGTGAGCTTTACGGCGGCGGCCAGACCGTGCCGATCCAGCGTCCGCAGGTATTTTTGGGCATTGACCGAGAGCGTTGGGCTGCCGGAAGAGCCATGGCGACAGATGGGGCAGAGGAACCCGCCCCGGGTCGCGACGAAGGGGTTCGGTTCGGCAACCAGATCCCGTTGGCACTCGACGCAGCGGTAGAGTTCCGGCCGGTAGCCGAGCAGGGTCAGCGCCGCCAACTCGAAGTGGCGCGTCACCGCGAAGGGGTCGACCGCATCGTTCAGGAGGGACAGAGATTTGACCAGGAGAAAATAGACGGCCGCGTTCTCCTGCCGTTCCTCGGTCAGGCGGAGGACGATCTCCGCCATGTGCGAGGCATGCCCGAAGGCCGTCAGGTCCGTTCTCAGCAGCATGTGTGGGTCGAGCGTCTCCGCCCCCGTCACGACGTCGAGTTCACGCCCCCGCGACATCTGGAGACGCGCGTGGGTGAAGTATTCGAGGTGGGGCCCGAGGCGACTGGTCGGTCGCCTGGCACCCTTGGCGATGACCCGGTACTTGCCATAGGCCGGGGTGAAGAGGGTCACGATTCGATCGGCCTCGTTGAGGGCCATACGCGACAGGATGACCGCCTCGGTCTGGTACAGCCGAGCGGGGCGTTCCGGGGTGAAGGCGGGTGCGGGCTTTGGCGGTTCGGGCATGGGCCTCGACGGGGGGGTCTTGGGCAGTGCGGCCCGGATGCCGGACCGATTGACGCGCCGTTCGGGGGAATGATACCGTGACCCCATGCCCACCGACGTCTCGCTCGTCGCCGCATTCGCCGCCGGCGTCTTCTCGTTCACCTCTCCCTGCGTGCTACCGCTCGTACCGATCTTCCTCGCCCACCTCGCGGGTGTCTCGGTCGGAGAACGGTCGTCTCGGGCGAGGAGGACGTTGCTTCTCAACGCCCTCGCCTACGTCGCCGGGTTCTCGGTCGTCTTCGTCCTCCTCGGCATCGCCTTCGGCGCGGTCAGTTCGTTCACCACCACCGCGTCACTGGTCGCGGCGAACCGCGTCTGGCTGGTCCGTCTCGGTGGGGTGCTGCTGATCCTGATCGGGCTGAGCCAACTCGGCATCGTCAGCCTCCCGTTTCTCTCCCGCGAGCGGCGACCCGGATTCGCCACCGGTCAGACTGGGACAGTCGCGTCCTCATTCGTCATCGGGGTCACGTTCGGCGCGGGGTGGTCACCCTGCGTCGGGCCGATTCTTGGGATCATTTTGACTATGGCCCTCAGCGAGACGGACATGGCCCGAGCGACCTGGCTACTGGCGAGCTACAGCGCCGGGCTCAGCATCCCGTTCCTGGCCACGGCGCTGGCGTTCGGGTCTGCCCCGGCGGCGCTCCGCACGGTCCAACGCCGCATGCGGCCGGTAATGACGGTGGGAGGGGCGGTGATGCTCGGCGTCGGCGCAATCATGATCCTGGGCATCTACGAACGCCTCTTCATCGAGATGATCGCCGCCGCGCCCTGGCAACCCTGGGAGCCCGACCTGTGAGCGTCGACCGGCCTGCCCTCTCCGAAACCCGACCTGACTCGGCGAGACCTTCGACCGGCCGGCGGACCGCATCGCGGACCGCCGGCACGACGTCGCCCTCTCGCGGCTGGGGCGATGTCGTCATCGACCGTGTCTGGCGATTCTTCTGTTCGGTGCGGGCCGCCATTTGGGAGGTGGCGTTCCTCGCAACGTTGATGCTTATCGGCACCTTGCGGGGAAGTTCCGTCCCGCGATCGCTGGCGGACGCCATCCCATTCACCAGCCCGCTCGTCGATCGCTGGTACGCATGGGATGTCTACAATTCCCTCCTGTTCATGCTCACGCTGGCCCTGATGGCGATCGCCACCGCGGTCGGGGGAATGTTCAACCGCGCGTCTGGCATCTGGAAGGCCATCGCTCACCCCACGGTGCCGACTACTCATAGGTTCCTCCGTGGCACCGGTGGGAATCTCTTCCTCGCGAGCGCGTCTCCGGTTTCCACCACCGCAGCGGGGCTGGAGCGCGACCTGCGCGAGCGCCGGTACCGCGTCCTGATCCAGACTCGAGGGGACGAAGTTCATCTCTACTTCGACAAGAACCGGTTCTCGCGCCTGGGGACATTCCCGTTCCACATCGCCTTAATTCTCTTCATGGTGGGCGGTATCGTCGCAGCCCAGTTCGGGTTCCGCGAAATGGCGTTCATCATCCCCGAGGGCGAATCACGGGCGATCGGGCACGGGACGGACCTCGCGGTTCGGCTGGACAGGTTCGAGGATACGTACGTCGAAAGCGGCCTTCCAGCTGAATACACGAGCTACCTGACGCTACTCGATAACGAACGACCGGTCGCGAGCGACGCAATCACCGTCAATGACCCCCTTACCTATGACGGGGTTACCATCTACCAATCCAGCTTCGGCCAAGCCGTTCAAATCCGCGTCACCGACCTCACCGGGGCGGCGCTCTACGATGGGGCAGTCGAACTCGGGACCTTTACCTCCAGCGATAATCCGGATGCCCTGGCCGCGGTGGTGGACCTCCGCCCGGCCGGGGTGGTGCTGACGATCATCGCGCCGGACCAGTTTCCAATCAAACAGCCAGAACTTGACCGCCTGCAATTGGCCGACCAGGAAATCTATGTGCGGGCCCGATACACCGGCTCGCCCGGCGGCCAAGAAATGAGGGCCGCAGTCCTTGCCACCCGCCAGACGGCCGATTTGGGGGCTATTCGGGTCGAGTTCCTGCGTGAGACCCGGTTCAGCCTGTTCCAAGTCGCCTCTAACCCGGCGATCCCCCTGTTCATCGTCGCCTCGATCATGCTTCTCGGTGGCTTGATGGTCACCTTCTACTTCCCGCATCGCCGGATCCGGGGCATCGTCAGCCCGGACAGTGTTGGCGATGGCTCGAAGGTCCACCTCGCTCCCCTGGCCAAGCGAGATTGGGGCGGCCACCGCCAGTTCGATTCCCTGGTCAATGCCCTCGCTAATGGGCCAAGCCTGAACCTCTTGGACACGACGACGAAGCAGCCCGCTGCCCCCGGCGCTTGACGAGGTCCGCGCGGGGCGCCCGCCGGGGACGTGCCGCACCGCCCGACGGAGGGGCCCGGGGGGGGGCAGCACATATCCGGGGGGCCATTCACCGAAACGACCGTGACGTGGCCAGGGAGGGCCGGGGATGGAAGCGCTCGTCAAACTTTCGTTTTACTGCTTCGCGGCCACGTCGATCGCCATCGTCGCCGCCTCGGCGTGCTACGTCAGCTTCGCCGCCGGGCGGTTCCGGGTCCGGGCGCGTGTGGCCCCCCTGAGCTTCTCCGGTGCACCGTCGGGGTCTTCTGTCTCAACGGTGCCGACCGGCTTCGGGTCCGGTCCAACCGCGGCCTCGCTGGGCGAGTTCGGGACGATGCTGGCATGGTTCGGCCTTGCCTTCCAGACCCTCTCGCTGGGTATGCGAATCACCGCGTCGCGCAGCGCACCATCAAACATGTATGAGTTCTCGATGGTGTTCGTCTTCGCGGTCTTGCTCATCTACCTGCTCTTCGAGCGGTCGTACCGGGAGAAGCACCTCGGTGCCATCGTGTTGCCGATCGCCGTCGGCATGGCCGCGTATGTCTGGTCGCTGCCCGCCGAATCGCGAGAGGTCAACCCCCTCATACCGGCGCTGCAGAACCAGCCCCTGATGACGACCCACGTCTCGCTCGCCATCTTCGGGTATGCCGCCTTCGCGATCTCGTTCGCGGCCGCCGTCCTCTTCCTGATCGTGCAGAGACGGCCCATGTCCTGGCTACCGAGCGCCGCGATGCTCGACGACATCGGGTTCCGGGGAGTGACGATCGGATTTCCGTTAATAGCCCTAGTCCTGATCACCGGCTCGATCTGGGCTCACCGGGCGTGGGGCGCCTACTGGTCATGGGATCCCAAGGAGACATCCGCCCTCTTCCTCTGGTTGGTCTACGCCGTCTACCTGCACACGCGGTCTCTGCGTGGCTGGCGTGGCACGCGGGGGGCGGTCATCCTGATCCTCGGGTTCGCGGCCACCATCTTTACCTATTTTGGCAATTATGTATTCGGTGGGCTCCACGCCTACGGCGGCGTCTAGTGGCCGGGAGCGACGTCACGAGCCCTAGACTCCACGATCCGGACAGCCCCGAGTCCACTCACGATCGGGGTTCGCGACGCCAGGCCCTGATCGGGATAGGCCTCGCCGCCGCCATCGTCCTCGGCGCCTGGTTCGTCGGCGGTCGCGCTGGTTTGGGTCAGATCGGCTCGGGCGGTATCAACCAGCAATATATGCCGGGGGTCGGCGATGTTGCGCCGGATCTGCTGATGATTGGTCCCGATGGGGTGCCGGTCCGGCTCTCCGATCTTCGTGGTCAACCAGTCTGGCTCAATTTCTGGGGCTCCTGGTGTCCGCCCTGCCGATCAGAACTGCCCGACATCGAGATGGCCTACCGGAACCTGGCGCCTCGCGGGGTCCAGCTGATCGCCCTGTCGATCGATCAGACTCGTCAAGAGGCAACCGAATTCGCGCTCGCCAACGGGGCGACCTTTCCGGTCTACAACGTGCCCTCCCGGACGTTGTTCCAGGCCGACTACGACCTCCGCAATGTCCCGACTCACTTGTTCATCGACGCCGAGGGCGTCATCCGCGGCGTGATCGCTGGGTCGCTCGGCCGGGAGGCCGTCTTGGAGAAGGTGGCGGGCTTTTTCCCAGCGCTCCCTGAGGTCCGGCAGGGGACACCGCCCGCGTCTCCGATCGCGTGGGTCGATCGCCGGGAGGGAGTAACGCGTCGGGGATGACGCGCCCCGGTGGGTCGCGACGAGACAGATGGGACACTCAGGCCCCGTCGCGTCGCTCCCGGGCCAGGCGGACCGACCGGCGCAGGGTGGTGGCGCGTTCCGTCAGGGCTTCCCAGGCACCGGCGGCAACCGTGCGAGGATCGACCAATTGACTGCCGAGTGCGACGGCGACCGCGCCCGCGCCAATGAAGGAACCGACGTTCTCGAAGGTCACGCCCCCCGAGGGGACCAGCCGCACCATGGGCATCGGGGCCAGGATGTCCTTGAAGTAGGCCGGTCCCCCGAGTGACGCCGGGTGGACCTTCACCAGGGCCGAGCCCGCCTCCCAGGCAGTCAAGATCTCGGTCGGCGTCAGGGCACCACAGATGATCGGCACACCATACCGATGACACATCTCGACGGTCGACGCTTTGTAGGTCGGGGTCACCACGTACTCGGCCCCGGCAAGGATGGCGGTCCGGGCGGTCTCCGGATCGAGGACCGATCCCGCACCGATGACCGCGTCCGTGCCGAGTGCCTCGCGTGCCCGGCTGATGGCCTCCCCGGCCGCGCGGTTGGTGAACGTGTATTCGATCGCGTCGATCCCGCCCGCGACCAATGCCCGTGCCACGTCGACCGCCTTCGTCAGGTCGTCCAGGCGGACCACCGCGACGACCCCCCCGGCGACGATGCGACCCAGCGTCTCTGCCATGATGCCCTTCCCTCGCCTTTCCCGGGAGTGTGCCCCGTGCCACCCTCGCCTATCCTACGGCATGGTGACGACTGGTGGGGACAGCACCGGGGGCGGTGCGACCCTCGGGCGGCGAGGACCTTGTTTGCCCGGCCGGTCTCTGATCGGTACACTCCCGGGTGTCCCACCGGACAGGGAGGCCAACCTATGCCACCGGCCGCGCCGTCGAGGCGCCTCGCGCCGTCAAAAGAGATCGACAGTGGTCCAGATCCGTTCGCCGGGGACGGCAGGTCCCACACATCACCGGCGGTAGATGTCCGGGTCGTCTTCTTCACCCTGGTCGGCGGACGACTGGTCGTCGCGCTCGGCAGCGGGGAAGAAGGAGCCCCAAGCCTACCCCGGGGCTGGCCCGCGGCCGAGGAGTCACTGGACGTCGCGGCACGCCGCATCGCCCGGGACCAGATCGGCCTGACTGACCGATACCTCGAACAGCTCTACACCTTCAGTGTCGGCGACGACGGGGAATGGACCGTGGTGATCACCTATGTCGGCTTGGTCGGGCCCGACGCTCCGGTGGGCAGCGCGCCAGCCATCACTTGGGTGCCACTCCACCCTCGCGTGGTCTGTTCGGAGATCGATAGCCGGGTCATCGAGTATGCCCGGACCCGGCTTCAGGCGAAGCTAGGCTACACGACGATCGCGCTCTACCTGTTGCCAGCGGCGTTCACCTTCCGGCACCTCCAATCTATCTATGAGACGATTCTTGACCAGCCACTCGACAAACGCAATTTCCGGCGCCGGTTCCTCGCCACCGGCATGCTCGAGCGGACCGATCAGGTCAGCCGGGAAGGGAGCCACCGCCCGGCAGCCCTCTATCGGTTTCGGCCGACGGACGATCACGAACGCTACCTGACCCCGGCCTGGGACGAGGAGCGGCCATGATCGTCGATCGGGATCGCACCGCGGCTGACCGTCGCGCCCTGTTCGCCCTGGCGTCCCGCCAGTGGGCGCTGGGTGCGGCGACTGGCCCTTGGATCACGCGCGCATGACGGCATCCGTCAAGGAAGTCGGACTCGTGGCGGCGCTGAGCAAGGGCGACGCGGCCACGTTCGCAACCGAGGTTCGGGGATGGGTGGAGGCCCGTGGATGTCACGTCTGGGATGAGGCGGCCCTCGATGCCACGGGGGGCGCGGGAGTAGACGCGGTGATCGTGCTGGGCGGAGACGGATTGATGATGCGGGTGGCGAACCGCTACGCCGATGTGCCCCTGCTCGGCATCAACTTCGGCAAGGTCGGTTTCCTCGCGGCGGTGGAGCGGCGGAACTGGGTCGAGGCGCTCGGCAGCTTGCTCGACGGGGACTTCCTGATCGACGAAGGCGCCACCCTGGAGGCCTTCGTCCAACGTGAAGCCGCGCGATTGGATGTCGGCTGGGCGATCAACGATGTCGTGATCCGGTCCGATGTGCGGATGATCGACATCGAACTCTATCTCGATGGACGCTACGTCAATACCTATCCAGGGGACGGGATGATCGTGGCCACGCCGCGTGGCAGCACCGCCTACGGCATGGCCGCCGGCGGACCAGTTCTGACGGCGGGGGTGCGGGGATTCGCGATCGTTCCAATTTCCTGCCACTCACCGATCCGGACCCCATTCGTGGTCGCCGAGGGCACCACCATCGAGCTATTGACCCCGAGTGAACACGCCGCGTCACTGGTCCTCGATGGTAGGCCGACATTCGCGCTCGGGAAGGGCGACACCGTCCATGTCCACCGGGGCGAACACCGCTTCAGGATGATCACCCTGCCGTCGACCAATTTCTTCGAGGCGTTCCGGACGAAGTTCAACTTCCAGATCCGGCCCGACGCCGTCCCGACCCGAAAGTCCCACCGCTGACATCTTATCGGTTCGAGCTCTTGACTGGCCGGACGACGAATGACGCTTCGCCCCGTGGCCGATCTCTTGGGGATCGCGAACGCCACGAGTGCCCCACCCGACGTTCCCCGGTTACTCGGCCATCGAGCTCGGGCCGTTTCTATCCGCCGTCGTTTCGTGCGCCCACCGCGATGGCGTCCGTTCGCCCACTGGTCGGGACACCATTCACCGCCACCTCCCGGCGGGGCGCCGGGGTCACGTTAGGGACGCGATCACCATGCCCGTTGGCCGACGATGCCGGTTGGTGGCGGCGGGGTGGGGTGAATCGTCCGGTCGACTGTCCATTAACCCCGTGAGAGCCATTCGCGCCGTTGCCAACGCCGCTCGTGCCTTGGCTAGGCGTATGAACGGGCAACTCGGTGATCCCCCTCGGACCCTGGGCCCCCACGCGCGACCTGGCCACGGTCGCGGCGATGGCCGGTTCGGACAGCGTACCGGGGACGAGCGGCTCGGGTCGGGCTCCGATCGGCGTCGGGACCGAGAGTCCGGTCTCCGCCTCTCCAGGCTCGACTGGCGTGACCTGGCGGCGGCGCGGGGCGACCCAGCGTCGCTCGGGCGTCGCGACCACGGGCTCGATCGAACGCCCATCCTGGGACGTCCCGCAATAGGGGCAAAGTGCCCAGCGCAGGTCCACTAGCCGGGAGCAGGACACGCACGGTTCTCGCAGCGTGCCGTGACAGTGAGGGCAGAGCACGAAATCGTCCTCGACGAAGCGCTGGCACGTCGGGCACAGCGGCAACTCCTCGAGATCCTGGAGCAAATACTCCTCCTCCAAGGACCGCTGGTAGGAGGCATCGAGGGTATCCTTCGGCCGCAGGATCATGTAGAGCGGGATACCGATGAACGGGAACAGGACGGATAACAACGTCGACGCGACCTGGGTGATCACGTTCCGGCTCCGGGCCTCGATGTCCCGGTAGGTCCACACGATCGAGGCGAACCAGAGGACCGCAACGTAGGCCCCGCCCAACGCTAATAGGACCTGCGCGCCCCGGGCCACCGCCGTCGTCACACCGTCCATGCGTGCCTCCCCCGACCGCGTCCTCGCCGAATCGTGCGTCTCAGGTCGTTCATCATGTCGCGTAGTCTACGCCGTCCGTTCAAAGCGCTCCACTTTCAGCACGAACACCGTCGCTCCGCCGACCTCGACTTCGACCGGCGCGGTGACGAACGACTCGGCTGGCGCGAGGACCGGTACCAACGGGTTGACGAATCGCCGCCGAGCCTGGCAGTGCCTGGTGATCAGGTTGGTGACCGCCGCCACCGACTCGTCGGGGACGCCCAGGAACAAGGTGACATTGCACTCTCGCAGGAAGCCGCCGGCACTATCGACACGTGTGGCGTGGTGGCCCCCGGCGGCGAGCGCGCCGACCAGGGCGTCCGCGTCCTTGCTCTGGATGATGGCTATCACAAGTTTCATACGATCCTGACCATGAATGGCGATACGTGAAGGCGGCCGGTCACCACCGGGGCGCGACGCCGAGGACCTACGACGGCGCGTCGCTCCAGGTTCGCCCTGTCACCAGCCGGTGCACCGCCTCACTCACCTCGCCAACGGGACGAGAGGCGTCGATGACGACCCAGGTCGATGGAGATTCCGAGACGAGACGGAGATACATGTCGCGCACTCGCCGGTGGAATGCGACCGACCGCCGGTCGACGTGGTTGACCTGCTCCCCCTCCCGCATGCGCCGGGCCAGCCCGGCTTCGACCGGGAGATCCAGGAGCAGCTTGAGATCGGGCCGTACGTCGCCGATCGCGAACCGCTGGATCGCCTCCAACGCCATCGTGTCAAGCCCGAGACCACCACCTTGGTACGCCATGCTCGAGTCGGAGAAGCGATCGCAGACGACATCGCGACCGTCGGCCAGCGCGGGCCCGATCACGTCCCGGACGTGTTGGGCACGCGCCGCCGCGAAGAGGAGTGATTCGGACTCGTGGGAAATCGCCTCCCCTCCGGGCCCGAGCAGGAGTGCCCGGATCGCGTCACCGAGCGGGGTTCCACCCGGCTCGCGGGTGACGACGACCTCGCTCCCGAGGGCCCGCAGGGCGGCGGCGATCACGCCGGCCTGCGTTGTCTTCCCGGCGCCCTCGGGCCCCTCGATGGTGATGAACCGGCCACGTCCCACCTACTGCATGCCCTCGCGATAGATTTCGACCCGCCGGTTGGGTTCCTTGCCACGGCTACGGGAGGCGAGGTTGTACCGATCCGCGATCTGGTGTTGCAGGCGGCGGACGTAGGCGCCCTGCGGCGACAGGGCGATCGGGGGTGCTCCCTGCATCACGGCTCCGATAGCCTCTTCCGCCTCCCCCAGGGCCTTGGTGACCACGTTCTGCCGATCGTCCTTTCGACTGGACCGGCCCCGAGACGGGAACGATGTCAGCTCGGGAACGATCGGTTCGAGATCCTCCAGCGGCGGCTCCTCCCGGGTGGTGGGCATCGAGACGACCGGGACCACGCCGGGGAAGAGCCCCGCGAGGACGGTCTCCATCTGCGATTCCGTGTTGGAGCGCAGCACGTAGACCGGGGTACCGCGCATCTCGGCGTCGCGGAGCGGCTGGGGGCGTCGCCGGTAATAGTTCTTCAGCGTGATCACCATGTCGGCCTCGCGCAGGTCACGGACGATCGTGGCCGGGGCGCCGATCGCGGTGATGGCCTGCTCGAGGCGATTCCGGCTGATGCCGAACGGGTACAGGCGGAGTGGCTTCTCGACCGTCCCCCGGCCGCGGGGCAATTTCGCCAACGGCTCGACCACCGGGATCGCGGGATGCTCGTCCTCCCACCGCATCTCCTGGCTCGCCGCCGGATTCGCCATGGGGTGCGACATCGGGTGCGACATCGGTGGCGTGCTTGGGCTCGCCCGGCGGGCGCCGAAATCGATGATCGAGGATGTATCGCGGCTGGCCTCGGCGCGGGGGGTCCCCCCCGGGTTCCGCCGGGCGTCCTCGGGCGCGGTGACGGCAATCCGGCCCGTCTCGTCCCGCCGCCGGTTCTCGGCCCGGACCGGAGCGTTGCGCAAGATCGCGTCGACCGTGGAGGCCACATCGCGGTGGACGGCGACCTCATCCCGGCTGATGATCTCGACCATCACCGAGAACGTCGGGGGAGCCTTCCGTTCCAGGATCGATTTCTGGGAACCGCGGCGCCGTGCCTCCTCGTCAGACAATGTGACCGACTGGATGCCGCCGACGAGGTCGGAGAGCGTCGGGTTCATCATCAGGTTCTCGAGCGTGTTGCCGTGAGCCGTGCCGATGAGCTGGACACCCCGCTCGGCGATGGTCCGGGCTGCGACCGCCTCGAGCTCGGTCCCGATCTCATCGATCACGACGACCTCGGGCATGTGGTTCTCGACCGCCTCGATCATCACCGCGTGCTGGAGGGTCGGCGTCGGGACCTGCATCCGGCGGGCCCGCCCGATGGCGGGATGAGGGATGTCGCCATCACCGGCGATCTCGTTGCTGGTGTCGACGATGACGACCCGCTTGCGCATCGTGTCGGCGAGGACTCGGGCCGTCTCCCGGAGCATCGTGGTCTTGCCGACGCCAGGGCGGCCGAGCAGCAGGATGCTCTCACCGGACTCGATCAATTCCTCGATGATGGCGATCGTGCCATATACGGCGCGGCCGATCCGCACCGTCAGGCCGACCACCTCGCCCCGGCGATTGCGCAGGGCCGAGATGCGGTGTAGCGTCCGCTCGATGCCGGCCCGGTTGTCGTCGCCGAAGTTGCCGATTCGCTCCGCGACGTAGGCCAGATCCTCTCGCGTCACGTCGGTCTCGGAGAGCAGGACCTCGGTCCGTTCGAAACGGGCCTCCGGGGGTCGTCCAAGATCGAGCACGATCTCGATCAACTGGTCGATCGACGTCTCGCCGCGGGTCGCCAGCAGCGGGCCGGTGATGTGGGGCGGGATCGCGGCGAGGAGATCGTCGATGTTGTCGGTGACTTCCCGCTCGTAGTCGGGACGAGTATCGTGCTCCGGCATACCGTCGATGTCGTCGGCCAATGGATGCTCCGCGTGAGATGTCATGTATTGGGCCCCATCCCGCGTATCGTATCGCCGGTCCTCGCCGTGCCGCCGCACGTGACGTGATGCCATCGCCCGCTCACCCTGGCCCAACGGCCGCCGCGTCGCGCCATGCCCGAGCATGGCCCTCCCCGTATGTCCCCCCAAGATCGGGGAAGGATTCGTCGTTCCCCCGCAGGAACGTCGGCACTCGTCGCGGGACGCGTTCTAACGCCTCGGCCGCGAGCGGGACGACCTCTGTCGCCACCGATCGGACACTGGCGGTGGTGTAGGTGACCATCAATCGCTGAGTCCACCGCTCGGCGAAACCTCGGCCGCGAAAGAGATCGATGAGTTCGTATTGGTAGCCACGAACCGCACAGTAGACGCGGCGCACCGACCTGGACGCGAGTGAGGCCAGGACACCATCGACCAGGGCCTCGGCCACGTCCCGGCGGCCGGGGACGCCGATCACCTCGATGACGTGGGTGCCGCGGGACGATGCGGTCCGCGCGTACCCGACAACCTGGTGATCCTCGTCGATCACCCACCCCCGGATGAGGCAACCGACCGTGGCCCGCGGGGCCGGTAACTCCCAACGGTGACTGGTGAAGGCCTCCGCCGACTGGACCTGCTTGGGCACCGCGGCGTTATAGAGTTGGTGGATGGCCCAGGTGTCGCTCGGCTCCTGCATCCGCAGTGCCCGCGTGGGCGCCCGGAACGTCGGGGCCGTGGTGCTGAGGACCACTTCTTCGGCATACGGGGAAAACCCACAGGACGCTGCCGCCTCGTAGACATCGTGGTCCGGGGCCAAGCGGACGAAGAGGCGCTTCACGCCGGCGTGCCCGGCCTCGACGATCCCACGCGAGAGGAGCGTCTGGCGGATGAGTTGCTGGCGACGCTCCGGCACGACCCCCAGCCCGGTCAAGATCCACCGTTGGTCGGGCAGGGTCGGCTGGAAATCCGCGAATCCGACGATGTCCGTGTCTGTCCGGGCCACGAAGACCCGGGGCCTGGCAGGGGAGAACGGCAGCAGAGAGCGGAGCCCATGTCGCAGGGAGCTGTAGTTCTCGATCAGGGAATCTGGTTGGTCAAGGCGATGCACGGTTCGGACCGAGCGAAGCCCCGGGACATCCGCCACCTGACATGGCCGAACCATGAATGGCGGTGACGAGTCAGACCGGGCGACGTCGAGATTGAGGATGACGTCCTGCTCCTGGCGGGGGTCTCGCGGGAACAACGCGACGAGAGACCGTTATCCTGCCGTGCTCGTCTGACCGGGGTGTCCGGGGGCCCGAGACAGACGGATTGCGACTGCATCTCCCCGCCGCAATGGTACCGCCCGCGCCGCCGCGAATCAATATCCCGGCAGGGCGACGAAGGTCCCGCCGGCGCGTTCCCCGTCGAGCGCGTCGGCGCACCGTCGCCCCGCTCTCCGATGCCGCGGCAAGCGGCCCGGCCTCGTCAGAGCGGACGTCGCCCGGCCAGGGCCCGGCCGAGCGTCACCTCGTCGGCGTACTCCAGGTCGCCCCCCACCGGTAGACCACTCGCCGGGCGAGTCACGGTCACCCCCAACGGGACCAGCAGGCGGTGAAGATACGTGGCGGTCGCTTCGCCGGTGATGTCCAAGTTCGTGGCCAGGATGATCTCCTCGGGTCGCTCCTGGGCAACGCGCCGGAGAAGTTCCTGGATCTTGAGGCGGTCCGGGCCAATGCCCTCGACGGGCGAAATAGCCCCGTGCAGGACGTGGTACTTCCCTTTGAGTTGTCCCGTCCGCTCCAGCGCCACCACGTCGAGCGGCTCCTGGACCACGCAGATCGAGGGATCGCGGCCGGTATCCCGGCAGATCGAGCATGGATCTTCCTCGGTCGTATTGAAGCAGACACCGCACAGGACGATCCGTTCTTTCACGTCGAGGATCGCCTCGGCCAGGGCGATCGCGTCCTCCCGGTTGGTACGCAGGACGTGATAGGCGAGGCGGGAGGCCGTCTTGGTCCCGATCCCGGGTAACTTGCCGAGCTCCTCGATCAGGCGAGTCACCGGTGGTGCCGTGGCCGTGGAGCGCCGTTGCCGACTCACGGGTACCTCCCTCTATCTTCGTCCCGCGGAACGGCCAACGCGAGTTACCGGGACTGGTGCCCCATGGTCGCGCCAAGGGCGTTTTCGGCCACTTCTCCCGGGGGAATTGCGCTTTCCCAGACACGGTGATACTGTAGCCTAGAATCATCTACCAATGTGACCAACGTTGATGAACCGGACCCGGTGTCCCCCGGTGCATCGCGATCACGATCCGGTAGACGCGAGCGCTGAGGAGGGACGAACCAATGGAATTCGAAGATCAAACACTCGCGTGCAAAGAGTGCGGACAGCCATTCTTATGGACCGCGGGAGAACGTCAATTCTACCACGAAAAGGGCTTGACGAACATTCCCGCTCGTTGCTCGCCCTGCCGTTCCGTTCGCAAGGCGAAGTTGGGCCTTCAAGAGCGGGCCCAGACGGTCGTCGTCTGCGCGGAGTGCGGCGAGAGCACGACGGTGCCGTTCGTCCCCCGGAATGGCAATCCCGTCTACTGCTCGCGCTGTTTCGAGCACGCCAAGCATACCCAGGAAACGGCGGTCACGAGTTAGGGGTCAATCGCCGCGACTCGACGACGAGAGGTCCGGCGATCCCAACAAGAGCGGGCGGCCCTTGACGCCGTCCGCCGGTCCGATCACCCCCTCCTCCTCCATCTGCTCGATCAACCGCGCGGCCCGATTGTAGCCAATTCGCAAGCGTCGCTGCAGCATCGAGGCGGAGGCGGTGCCCTGCTGCCTCACGACCTCCAGTGCCTGGTCCATCAGCGGGTCGTCCTCCTCGTCTCCCCCTCCCCCACCGATGGCATCGTCGCGGGACGAGGTGGGGAGTTCGAGCCATTCCTGGGCGTAGGCGGGAACGGGCGCGACGGCGTGCCAGTGGGCGACGATCTTCTGCACGTCGCCGTCTTCGATGTACGCGCCTTGGACCCGCTGTGGCTTGGCCGCGTCGGGTGGCAGGAAAAGCATGTCGCCGCGGCCGAGCAGGCGCTCGGCCCCCGGCATGTCGAGCACCACCCGGCTATCCACCCCGCTGGATACGGCGAAGGCGATGCGGGCCGGGACATTGGCCTTGATCAATCCCGTGAGCACGTTCACCGACGGCCGCTGGGTCGCCAGGATGAGATGGATGCCGGTCGCGCGGGCCATCTGGGCCAACCGGACCAGTAGGGCCTCGACTTCGATCGGGGCGGTCATCATCAAGTCGGCCAGCTCGTCGATGATCACCACGAGGTAGGGCAGGCGCTCCGCGTCACTCTCGTCCTCGGTCTTCAGACGATACCCATCGAGATTGCGGACGCCAAGCTTGGAGAACATCGCATACCGGCGCTCCATCTCGCGCAACACCAGACGAAGGGCCCCGACCACCTTGTCCATCTCGGTGACGACCGGGCATTGCAGGTGCGGGACCCCGTTGTACAAGGTGAGTTCGACCATCTTGGGATCGATCATCAGGATCTTCAACTCGTCCGGAGCGCGACAGAGGAGGAAGGTCGAGATGATCCCATTGAGGCAGACGCTCTTGCCGCTGCCCGTCGCCCCGGCGATGAGCAGGTGGGGCATGCGCGTCAGATCGTGGACCACATAGCGGCCATTGACGTCCCGCCCGAGGGGGATCGGCAACTTTTGCTTCCCCCGAGCGAAGGCGGCCGACTCCAGCGTCTCTCGAAGACCGACCGTCGAGATCTCGTCGTTGGGGATCTCCAGGCCAACCCGGGCGAACCCCGGGATCGGGGCCTCGATCCGGATGCTCGGCGCGGCCAGGGCAAGAGCGAGGTCGTTCTGCAATTCGGTGATACGCCGGACCTTCACGCCGCCGCCCGGCTCCAGGGCGAACTGGGTCACACTCGGTCCGGGATTAATCTCCCGAACCCGGGCATCGACCCGGAAACTCCGCAGCGATTCCTCGATCAGTCGCGCCTTGGTCTCCAGACCGGCCGTGTCGGGCGGGACGCCATCGTACTGGGCCAAGAGCCCAGTGCTCGGCAGCGGCATCGGCACCGCTAACCTGGCACGGCGAGCCGCCTTGGCTGGATCGGTGTCGGGCAAGGGGCTGACGGGCGGTTCTCGCTTCGGAATGTTGATGACCCGTTCGACCATGGCCGGGGCAGCGACGGCGCGGAGACCGGGGGTTACCTCGTCGTCCGTCACCGCCGCGACCACCGGCGATGGCTCGACAGCCGATTCGCTCCTGGCCCGGATGCGCCGCCGCGTCGGGGGGTCGGAATCAGGCGCCGGGGCGTCCGGTGCCGGGGGCTCCGGCGACGGCTCCGCATGTGGCGGGGGTCGCTGGGACCGGCGCGTACGGAGGGCGTCCCGCCCCCGGACATAGGCGCCGTGGACCTCGGAGACCAGAACGTGGGCGGACGTGCCGGCCAAGAGCAACACGGCGACCCACCCCAGGATCAGGAGGAAGATCGCGGCCGGCACCTCGCCGAGCCCTTCGGTCGCAAGCGTGGCGACCGCGGCACCGGCGTTGCCTCCGAGGCCCGTCCCCCGGCTGTTATCGCCAAGGCGCAGCAGGCCGACCGCCGAGACCGTCAGGAACAGGCCGCCGGCATAGTGACGGGCCACCAGGACCGGCCCGGGGGTCGGGCGCAAGAACCGGATCGAGGCCAGCCCGAGGAGCAGGGGTATAACCCAACTGCCGACGGTGCCGTAGGCCGAGGTGAGGATATCGGCCCACCAGGCCGGGATCAATCCGGCGTCCGCGCGGGGGACCAGCGACCAGGCACTGAGCGCACAGATCAGGAGGAGGGCGACCCCGGCCAATTCCCGGTGCCGCCGGTCCGCGATCGACAGGCTCGGCAGGCGGGAAGGAATATCCCGAACCCATCGGACGGCGAGACGCCCACGCTCGATCGGTGAGGGTCGCCGTTCCCGCTGCCGGGACCCCTTCCCGTGACGCTGTCCCGCCCGCGCTCTGGTCGAGGTCACCATGATTCGACTTCCCACCCCGATCGACGCGGCAGCGATCCCAGCTCGCCCTACGCCCGCCGGGAGGAGAAGACCGCGTGCGGGGAACGCGGGAACACGAGCGACACGGCCGACGAGCCATAGTGTACGGACACTATAGCACGGTGGCAGGCCGGGTTCCGTGGCGCTGAGGAGGTACTCCGCGGACTCGTTGGTCAGGGTCACCAAGGACATGGATCAAATCGTGAGACCCGAGAGCCGTCAGAAAAGGCGCGTTTGGGCTTCCTTCGGGGCGCTCCGGGCGGCCTCGGTCTCACGGGAATGCTGCATCTCGGCCAACATCTTCGGGAGGCGCTCGAAGTCGTCCTCGATCGCCCCACGCAGTGAAGATTGGTGAAGCGCCGCGGCCGGGTGATACATCGGCACGATCAGGCGGTGCCCGTCCCGCTTCGCTTGACCATGGATCTTGGAGATGCGTTCCCCCGCGAACCAGCGAGCCATCGAGAATCGCCCGAGGGTGACGATCACGTCCGGGTCGATCGCGGCGATCTGACCCTCCAGGTACGGGGCGCAGGCCGCGATCTCATCGGGCAAGGGGTCGCGATTGCCGGGGGGGCGGCACTTGACCACGTTGGTGATGAAGACATCCTCGCGCTCCAGTCCGGCCTTCGCCAACAGCGAGTTCAGAAATTTGCCGGAGTTGCCGACGAACGGCCTCCCGTCCCGGTCCTCATAGAACCCCGGTCCCTCGCCGATCAGCATCACCCTGGCGCGGGGGTTTCCCTCACCCGGCACCGCGTTGGTGCGGGTCCGGCACAGTTCGCACTTCGGGCATCCCCGCACCTGCTCGGCGATCTCCGCCAAGACGTCGACCCCGTCACGTTCGCTCATGGACCGCCATCCTCCCCAGAATTGGTCACGTCCACTTGACATCGTCCATGTCACCCGGCACACGATTCGTCGCGGTGGTAACCGGTCGATCGCGGATTCGGTCGCTCGAATCGCGACCTGGCACGTCGGCTTGGTCACCCCCATCGTCAGGCGCGGGCTGCCAACCGATCCAGCAGTCGACGGGCAGGGCGAGTCCACCTCGCACGATCTCGGCCCAATCCGGATCCTGTCCGCCCAGGGGAACGATCGCCGGATGGCCGGCGTGTTGGTGGAGCCATCGGTTCAGGATATTCGCCTCGTCGATCGCGTGGTGGTCCAGGTCCCGTCCGGGAGCGACCCTCGCGCGCTCCCAACTCGCGTCGAGCCGCCCGGCCGCCCGCTCTAGGTCGTCCCCGGTCGCGACCAGGGTCCGGCTCCAAATCTGGCCCGCGATGATGATGAACACTTCACGCGCCCCGGCATCGAGGCCCGGCAGGACAAGAGCCAGGGTGTGATTCTCGACCGCGTTTCGCAGGATCCCGTGGGCCTCGACAACGTGGGTGACCGAGGTGATGTCGTTCCGGAGTTTGCGGGCCCGCTCGAAGTCCTGACGCTCGGCGGCCTGTTCCAGGCCCTGCCAGAGCCGCTCGTAGAGGACCTCGTCCTGCCCGTCCAGGAAGCGGACGACATCGTGGACCATGCCCCGGTACTCACCGGGATCGGCGACCCCCATGCATGGCCCGAGGCATCGTCCCAGATCGAGTTGGATACAGGGTGCCCCGTAGGACCGGGCGTCGCGGAAGGACCGGGTGCACGTCCGCAGCGGCAAAACATCGTTGATCAGATCAACGGTCTTGCGGGCGCCGGTCTTATTACGGAAGGGACCGAAGTAGGCCGAGCCATCGTCTTTGCGAGCCTTCGCGAGAGTGATCCTCGGCCAGGGATTCGCCACGTCGACCCGGATGAAGGGATAGTGCTCGAACGAACGCATCGCCGTGTTGTACCGGGGTTGGTAGCGGCGAATGAGTTGGGCCTCGAGCAGGAGGGCTTCCAGTTCCGACCCGGTCACCTCGACGTCGATCGTCGTCAGTGAATCGAGCAGGCCATCCATCTTGCGGGTGTATCCGATCGCCTGGGAGAAGTACGACCCGACCCGGTCGCGCAGGTTTTTGGCCTTCCCGACGTAGATCACGGTTCCCTGTTTATCCCGCATCACGTAGACGCCCGAGCGTTTCGGGATGTCGGCCAAGATCGAGCGATCCAGGGGAGCCCGATCGCGCCCCGCCCGGTCGCGGGGCTTGCGGACGGCGGGCGCCGAGAAGAGGGCTTGGAGCCTTTCGCCCTCGTATCCCTGCTGAACCGCGCCGCGAGCCAGCCGGTCCGCCACCAAACCGGTCAACTCGGCGTCTGCCTCGGCCCGGTGCAGGCGACCGGGAACCAGGCCGAGAGCCTTGGCCACGCGCTCGAGGGTCGGCTTCCGCAGGCCGGGGATGAGCCGATGGGCGAGCGAGATGGTGTCGATCGTGGCGTTGCCGAGGGGAGGCTTACCGATCCGCTTCAACTCGGCGTTGACGAAGCCGAGGTCGAAGCGGACATTGTGGCCAACCACGGGCCCGTGCCCGAGGAAGTCGAGCAATCCGTCGGCGACCGCCGCGAAGAGGGGTGCCCCGACGACGTCAGCGTCGGTGATCCCGGTCAACTTCGCAATCGACACGGGGATGCGGCGTTCCGGGTTGACCAGACACGAGTAACGATCCGTGACCTGCCCGTCCTTGAACCGGATCGCCGCGACCTCGGTGATGCGCTGGTGGAGAGGACGCAGACCAGTCGTCTCGACATCAAGGGCGATGAACTCGTTCAAGGGGTGGTCACCGGGGATGGCCGCCCGCCCGGCAACGGACCAGTACCCATCCACCGATAGGACCACATCTGTCTCGGCAGATAGGATCTGGCGAATCAATGGGCGCCAGAGCGCGACGTGACCGCTGTTACCGAAGACGTGAGCGATCAAGACGTCCTCGTGGACCGCACCCCGCCGATCGCGGATGAAGCGCAGCGCCCGATCTGCCAGGTGATCGTACCGCGGCTCGCCCGCGCCCGCGTCGTCTGAATTTAGGACGAGGTCAGAGCCGATCGGTTCCTCGTCCGGGACGAGTTGGCTGACGTCGTCGACGTAACCCGATGGGTCCATCGCCAGATCGAGATCGTCCGGGGGCTGGGCAGCCTCGATCGAGCCCAGCTCGAAGTCGGGGAAAATTTGGCTGACGTCGTCGAGATCGCTCAGCGGGTCCATCGTCTCACCGGACCGCCGGGTGCGGGTCACCATGGCGGTATACTGATCAAAAGGCGAACGTACGCCCATCGTGCGAACGAGTGTACCAATCCCGACCACCTCCCGGAGGCGACCGATGGATGCCGCGACGACCCAACGTCGCCTGGACGACCTGCGCCGCACGGTCGACCGGTGGAACTATGAATACTACGTGCTGGACCAGCCGACCGCGACGGACGCCGAGTACGACGCGGCCTTCAACGCGATCCGGGCGATCGAGGCGGATGAACCCGAATTGGTGACGGCCGAGTCACCCACCCAGCGGGTCGGGTCCACACCTCAGGCCGGCTTCACCGAGGTCGCCCATCCCCGCCCCCTCCTCTCCCTCAGCAATGTCTTCACCCGTGACGAGTTGGATGCTTGGTACGCCCGGACCGTGCGGTTCGCCAGCCGGGACGACCTCCGGTTCGTTTCCGAGCCGAAGATCGACGGGCTGGCGATCGCGCTGACCTACGTCGATGGCCGCTTCGACCACGGCGCGACCCGGGGAGACGGCAGCAAGGGTGACGATATTTCCGCGAACCTCCGCACGGTCCGCGCGATCCCGATGCGCCTTACCGGAGACGACTTGGCCTCGGCGGACACGGTCGAGGTGCGCGGCGAGCTGTACATCCGGAAGGTCGATTTCGAGCGCCTGAACCTGAGGATCGAGGAGTCCGGGGGCAAGCCGTTCATGAACCCGCGCAACGCGGCGGCGGGGTCCGTCCGGCAGAAGGACCCGGCGATCACCGCCCGCCGCCCGCTCCGGTTCATCGCCTACGGCATCGGGTACGTCCTCGGCCAACCCGCGCCGGAGTCACACTGGGATGCCCTCCAGCGGCTCCGGGCGGCCGGTTTCGACGCCTCGCCGGGGGCGGAATGCCATGATGCGATCGAGGGGGTCTGGGCGGCAGCGGAGCAATGGTTGGCCCGGAGGCACGAGACGCCGTTCGAGATCGACGGCGTGGTGATCAAAGTCGATGACGTCCGGCAACAGGAGGAGATCGGCTACGTCGCCCGCGAGCCGCGCTGGGCGACCGCCTACAAGTTTCCCGCGATCCAGCAGACGACGACGGTCGAGGACATCATCATCAATGTTGGCCGGACGGGATCGCTCAATCCCCTGGCCCGTCTGGCCCCGGTCAACATCGGCGGGGTAACGGTCAGCCGGGCCACTCTCCACAACGAGGACGAGGTGGCCCGGAAAGACATCCGGATCGGGGACGCCGTGATCGTCCAGCGGGCGGGCGACGTGATCCCTCAGATCGTCAAGGTGATCGAGGAGCGCCGGCCAGACGGCACGGAGCCTTGGCACATGCCGGACGTGTGCCCCGCGTGCGGCGAACCGGTCACGCGCGAGCCTGGGGAGGTGATGCGATATTGCACCAACGCGACCTGCCCGGCCCAACGCAGGGAGCGTGTCCAGCACTTCGCATCCCGAGGTGCGATGGACATCGCCGGGCTAGGGGACAAACTCGTCGACCGGTTCGTTGACCTGGGCCTGGTCCGCGACGCGGCAGACCTCTACGGCCTCGATTGGGAACGAATATCGGGGCTGGAACGTCTCGGTGAGCTGAGCACGACCAATCTCCGCCGGGCGATCGAGGGGTCCAAGGACCGGCCGGTGTGGCGGCTGCTCCACGGTCTGGGAATCCGGCACGTCGGGGAGCGTAACGCCCGTCTGCTCGCGGATCGCTTCGGCTCGACGCTCGACCTGGCGTCGGCCGACGAGGCGGCGCTCGCGGCGGTCGGCGGGATCGGGCCGATCGTCGCCGCCAGCGTCCGGGCCTTCTTCGCCGAGGAGCCGAATCGCGATCTAGTCGAGCGACTCGCCCGGGCCGGCGTCCGGGTCGCCGAGGAGCTGGTCGGGGACGCCGGAGGGCCCTTCGCCGGGACCAAGGTGGTCCTCACCGGGCGGCTGGAGGAGATGACCCGAGATGAGGTGGAGGAGCGTCTCCGCCAGGCGGGGGCAAACGTGACCAGTTCGGTATCCAAGAAGACCACGGTGGTCGTGGCCGGGGAGGATGCCGGTTCGAAAGTGGAGAAGGCCCGCGGCCTCGGCGTGCCCGTCGTCGGGGAGGCCGAACTGGTCGCGATCCTGGCCGGGACGACATCCCTGGCCGATGCCCTCCTGGCCGCGGGGACGCGGATGGCGTCCGGGCCGGAACCGGCCGTGGTCGGGGCGGCCACCGGGAGGCAGGCCCCGGCCGCGCCGGAGCCGTCCGCCGGGCAGGAGGTGGTCGGGCCAGAGATGGTCGGGGGTACGAGCGCGTCGCCCGGGGCGTAGCGAGCGGCACGGCGCCGTGCTACCCTTCCGGCGCTTCGAGAACCAGACGCCGACGACGTTGGACCGGTCGCCACGCGGGAGAGAGTCAGCATGACGAGCGGGTACACCCAGCCCTCCCGCGAGGACGATCCGGTCCACACGGTGCGGACAATCGCCCGGATCGCCCAGATCATCATCGAGTTGCGGGACGAGTATGTCGAGCGGCCGCGGATCGACATCCTGCGCCAGATCGACCAGCGCCTCGAGGACATCAGCGGCCTCCGGGAGCAACTTCACGAGCGGATGCAGAACCACCGCCACGAGGAATAGGCGGAAATTGGCCCGGAACGAGTCCTGGGGGCACTAATTCGGATCCGCACCGGCTGCCCCGGCTCCGGTGGCCGCGGCCACCCCGGCGCCCCCGGGATCGACGGTGGTGCCGAGCTTGACCAAGGTCTCGCCCCGGGCACACATCGGGCACTCCGCCTGCTCCCACGTCTCGGAATCGAGGTTGGCCAAGCTGAAGAACGGCACGTCGAAGACGGTTTTCCCACTACTCCGATCGATCAGGACGGCGACAGCGACGACCTCGACCGGGAGGGGCGCCAGGGCGGCCAGGGTCTCGCGGACCGACCCGCCGGTGGTCAAGATGTCGTCGATCACCAGCACGCGCTGACCCGGCGCGAAGGTCGTGCCGCGCCGGATTTCCCGGC
>JBBJOE010000085.1:0-9698 GCA_037721765.1 Thermomicrobiales bacterium | reverse complement strand
TCGTGGCGCTCGCCGGACGGGCCGCGCCCGAGTTGACCGGGGCCGCGCAAGGGGAGTGGCTTGACTGGCTGGAGACAGACCTCGACAACATCCGGGCCGCCCTGGAATGGACGCTGACGCGGCCAGGTGCGGAGCAAGCACTCAGACTGGCCAGCGCGCTTCGTCGATTCTGGCTGGGACGTGGCTACCTCGTCGAGGGGCGGGACTGGCTGGAGCGAGCCCTCGCGGGGAGCGAAGGGGCTAAACCGGCGTTGCGGGCCCATACGCTGGGTGCCGCGGGGGAACTCGCGTACTTCCTAGAAGATCATCGCCGGGCCACCGCCCTGGCCGAGGAGGGGCTGGAGATCTGCCGAACGCTCGGGGACGCGCGGGGGATCGCCGACGCGCTGCTCGGGCTTGGCCATCTCACCCGGCAAACTGGGGACCTCGAGCGAGCGGTGACCTTCTTGGACGAGGGCATGGCCCTGGCTGGCGCCGCTGGCGACCGGGTCAGCAGGGCGCTGTTCCAGGAGGCGCTCGGCACGGTGCTCGTCGATCGGGGTGATCTGGACCGGGCCGAATCGCTCTTCACCGCGGCGCTTCACGACCATCGAGAAACGGGCCACGACCGTGGCGTGGCGGCACATCTCTCGTTGCTCGGGACGCTG
Organism: Thermomicrobiales bacterium; assembly: GCA_037721765.1. GTDB lineage: Bacteria > Chloroflexota > Chloroflexia > Thermomicrobiales > UBA6265 > JACCVE01. The sequence goes on along the minus strand of JBBJOE010000085.1, from coordinate 9,051 downwards.
GCCCGGCAACGTGGGAACACCTGCCAGGCAATGGTGCATTGGGAGGAAGCCATCGCGATCGTGCGACGGCTCCGTGATGCCTACGCGACCGCGACCATTCTCTGGAACATGGGTGAGTTGGTGGTGCGGCAAGGTGACTACCCGTGGGCGATCAGCCTGATCCGGGAAGGACTGTGCCTGTCCTGGGACCATGGCCTAACCACGGTCACCGCCGCGAACCTGCGGGCGGCGGCGGGACTGGCGGCGGTGATGGGGCAACCCGAACGATCGGCTCGTCTCTACGGCGCCATCGAGACATTCTGCCAGATGGTTGGCACGCCGGTGCCGGACCCTCACCGCGACCCGATCGCGGGTGGCGAGGCAAACGTACGGGCCGTGTTGGGCACCGCGACGTTTGCCGCCGAACGACGGACCGGTGCCAGGTATTCCCCCGCCGAGGCCATGTCCGAGGCGATGGAGGTGCTGGTGCGACCGGCCGTGGCCGACAGTACCCAACGATCCCGTTGACAATGACGTCGCGGACATGATGCCGGGGCAGTGGACCGGCCAGGACGATGCGCGTGACATCCGGTGCAAGTTCCGATGCGGCCGGCATCGACTGATCCACCCCGCCATGACGGCGAACGCCCGTCGACCTTGATCGGCTCACACACGATCCGGACCCGACACGCCGCGTTCCCGGCACGATGACATGCGGGGCCCACCTATCCGGGTCCAGCACCCCGCACCGCCTCGTCACCTCACCGGTCGATGAACAGCCCCACCATGGCTTGGACTCGTTCGACGGTAGCGCGATCGACTGCGCCGAGACGGCGGTGGAGCCGGGTCACACTCAGCGACTTGGCCTGCTCGCAGAGCATGAACGAGACGGCCCGCAACCCCCCTTCGGGCGGGTGCAACGGCAGGTGCGAAGGAATATCCCGATTCGTCCTGGTCAAGGGCACCAGGATACACATGGTGTGTGGCGTCCGGTTGAAGAGATCATTGGAAATGACCAGACCAGGCCGAACGCCTCCTTGCTCGTGCCCCCGGACCGGGTCGAACGTCACGCTCCAAACCTCACCGAGGCGCGGTCGTGGCAGCGAGTTCACGCTGTGCCTCCTCCTCGGTGAAATAGGGTTCTTCGTCCACTAAGCCATCTCCGGACGTCGAATCCCATAGGGCGACCTCCGCTTGGTACTCCTCCCAAGCTTCGGGGTCTGCCCGCAACCTCGCGAAGCCCTCGTGCATCGCCGTCCAAAACTTCTCACGCTGATAGCGATCGACGGCATCCTCGATCACTTGACCGATCGGTCGGCGCTCCTCGGCAGACAACGATTGCAACGTCGCATGCAATCGTGGCTCGACCCGTACCGTGGCCATGCCACGCCTCCTTCCTCGTCACGCCCGACTCACGAGGCACGAGTGTTCCCCGTGTTTTCCGTGTGCGTATACGCAGTAGTATACATGTCTGTAAACGCGGCATAAGACACTCGGATGGTGCCAGCACCGGCGTCGAGCCTCGTCCCATCCCCATCGTGCTACACTGCGCCACCGTCCGGCCGCCGGTGACCGCGATGCGTCGTCACCAGGCACGGACCGAGACGGTCGACCGGCCTCGGTATGCCGAGGATCAGCCCGAAGGAGTGACCCATGCGGCAGTCGTCGATCAGCCCAGCGATCGGATGTGGCTCCGGCGAAGATCTGTCGCGATGTGGTTCCCTCCCTCGGTATCCTGGACCGCATCGCCTCCGGTAGGACCGGCCTGACCGGACGACCGTTGCGGACCCGCGATCGTCCGTGCGATGACCCGGGCGAGCACCGGCACCGCCGTCACCGAGGTGGCCGTCGCTTCCCCCGCACCGGATCCCCATCATCCCATCGCTGTCTCTCCTGGCATCCCGGCTCCATCGCCCGGGGCGGTCGCCCCGTGCGCCTGACGCCGTGAGGATAGCCGTGCCAGACGTCGAGCGCGTCCGGCCATAGACACGTCGCCCGGCGCGTCCCTCGCTCGCGGAGACGTGGCGCGACATGTGGTGGTATGTGCGGTCGATCGTCCCGGCGTTCCCGTCGAGACGAAGGGGTTCCCATGCACGCTCTCCGGGCGCCGAACCGATACTGGCGGCTGTTGGCCCACTATCTCCGGTCCGAATTGCCCCGGATGAGCCTCCTGGGGGTCATCCTTACCGGCACCATCGCCATCCAGGTGGTCACCCCACTGGTGGCGAGCCGCTTCATCGACCGGGCCGTCGCCGGCGGCGCCATCCGTGGCCTCGTGGTCCTGGCCCTGCTGACCATGGGCCTGGCGCTGGCGGGGCAGGTCCTGGCCGTCGTTGAGACCTGGGTGGCCGAACATGTCAGCTGGACCGCCACAAACGCGCTGCGGGCTGACCTCGTCGCCCATATGCTGCGGCTCGACGCGACGTTCCACACGGCCCACACACCGGGCGAGCTGATCGAGCGCGTCGACGGCGACGTGGCCACGCTGGCCCGCTTCTTTTCCCGCTTCGTGATCTACGTCCTCGGCAACGGCCTCCTGATGGTGGGAGTCCTCGCGCTGCTCGTCCACGTGGACTGGCGCGTTGGCCTGTCGCTCGGCGCCTTCGTCCTCATCGCCCTGATCGTGATGCTCCGCATCCGCGCCGTGGCCACTCCCTCCTGGGCCGCGGAGCGCCAGGCGAGCGCGGATTTCTATGGCTTCCTCGGCGAGTACCTGGCCGGCTTGGAAGACGTCCGGTCCAGCGGGGCCGGCGCGTTCGTGCTGCGCCGCTGCGCCGAGGTGATGCGGTCGTGGCTGGCGGTGACGCGCGTGGCGCAGATGAAGGGGTACGCGTTGATCGCCAGCAGCCAGGGGCTCTTTGCCCTCGGCACGGCCGCCGCCTTCGCCGTCAGCGCGATGCTGTACAGGGACGGCACGCTGACCCTCGGTACCGTCTATCTGGTCTTCCGGTACACCGAGATGCTGCGCCAACCGACCGAGCAGATCCGGAACGAGGTGCAGGACCTGCAGCGGGCGGACGCCAGCATGGGCCGCGTCGAGGCACTCCTCGGTACGACCCCGCGCCTGGTCGACGGCCCCGACCCGGCCCTGCCGCCAGGGCCACTGGCGGTAGAACTGGATAGCGTTTCTTTCGGCTACGCGGAGGACGCCCCGGTCCTCCGCGACGTGACCGTGCGCCTGGGACCGGGCCGCGTGCTCGGGGTGGTGGGCCGTACCGGCAGCGGCAAGACGACCCTGACGCGGCTGCTGGCGCGCTTCTACGACCCCTCGGCCGGCGTAGTGCGCCTGGGGGGCGTGGACACGCGGACGGTCCGTCTCGCGGCGGTACGCGCGCGAATCGGCCTCGTCAGCCAGGAGGTCCACCTCTTCACCGCCAGCGTACGCGACAACGTGACCCTCTTCGACGTCGACGTGCCGGATCACCGGATCACCACCGTGCTGGACACGCTCGGCCTGGCCGGTTGGCTGGGGGAGCTGCCGCGCGGGCTGGACACCCCGCTGGGGCCCGGCGGCGTCGGCCTCTCCGCCGGACAGGCCCAGGTGCTGGCCTTCGCCCGCGTCTTCCTGCGCGACCCCGACGTGGTGATCCTGGACGAGGCGTCCTCCCGGCTCGACCCGGCCACCGAGCGGCTGGTGCACGGGGCGTTGGGCCGGCTGCTCGCCGGCCGCACCGGCGTCATCATCGCGCACAGGCTGACCACCGTCGCCTACGCCGACGACATTCTCGTCCTGGAGGACGGGCGGGTGCGGGAGTACGGGCCGCGGCAGGCCCTCGCCGCCGACCCCACCTCGCACTTTGCCAGGTTGCTACGGGTCGGTGCGGAAGAGGTTTCCTCATGAAGCCATCCCCGACCTGGCGCTACCTGGTGAAAATGATCCGCTACGCGCCATGGCTCAGCCTGCTCCACGCCGCGCTGTGGAGCGTCATGAACATGTCGTCGCTCCTGCCGGGGTTGATCGCCGCGACCTTCTTCGATACCCTCACCGGGCAGGCGCACCCGCCCGCCGGGACCACGGGGCTGATCGTCCTGCTGGTGGTCATCGCCGTGAGCCGCGCGGCCCTGTGGCTCATCGCCGGCTTCGTCGAAATCACGATGCGGTTCACCATGAGCGGGCTGCTGCGCCGCAACCTGCTGCGGCACGTCCTAGACCGGCCGGGCGCCCATGCTCTGCCCTACTCCATAGGCGAGACCATCAGCCGCTTTCGGGACGATGCCTACGCGGCCGAGGAGAATCTGGATTGGACCGACGAGATTGTGGTCCACGGCCTGATTGCCGTGGGCGCGTTCCTGGTCCTCCTGCGGATCGACGCTCGCATGACCCTCGTCGCGATCCTGCCACTGGTGGTCGTGACGTTGGCCGCGCGGTGGGCGGGCACCACGCTGGCCTGCCATCGCGAGGCCAGTAGCCAGGCGACCAGCCAGGTCACCGGAGCCATCGGGGACATCCTGGCGGCGGTGCAGACGGTGCAGGCCGCCGGCGCCGAAGAGCGGATGGTGGCCCACTTTCGCTGGCTGAACGAGCAGCGCCGCACGGCCATGCTGGCCGATCGCCTGGTAACGAGCGGCCTCGACGCCATCACCGCCAACATGGTGAGCGTGGGCACGGGTCTGGTCATGCTGATGGCCGCCGGCGGCCTCGGGGACGGGAGCTTGACGGTGGGCGATTTTGTCCTGTTCGTCGCCTACTTGGGCTTCATCGCCGACTTCACCGCCGGGCTCGGTTTGTTCTTGGCCCACTACGGGCAAACCGGGGTCGCGTTCGCACGCATGGGCACCCTCCTGGGCTCCGCCCCGCCGTCCGCCCTGGTGGCACCCACCCCTCTGCACCTTCGCGGCCCCCTGCCCACCGTGCCGTCACCGGCTCGGGCCGAGAGCGACCGGTTGGTCCACGTGGAGGCGCGGGGGCTGGCCTACCGGCATCCCGGGTCGGGGCGGGGTATCGCCGCGGTGGACCTGAGCCTGCCACGAGGCGGCCTGACCGTCGTCACGGGGCGCGTCGGCGCGGGCAAGACGACGCTGCTGCGGGTCCTCCTGGGGCTGCTGCCCCGGGACGCGGGCGAGATCCGGTGGAACGGCCACGTCGTGGCCGACGCGGCCGCCTTTTTCGTGCCGCCCCGCGCGGGATACACGGCGCAGGTGCCGCGCCTGTTCAGCGAGACCCTGCGGCAGAACATCCTGCTGGGGCTCCCCGACGACCCCGCCGCCTTGGCCGCGGCCATCCGGGGCGCCGTGCTGGAGGATGACGTGGGGGCGCTGGAGGCGGGGTTGGAGACACCGGTCGGAACCAGGGGCGTGATGCTCTCGGGGGGTCAGGTGCAGCGAGCGGCGGCGGCGCGGATGCTGGTCCGCGGCGTCGAACTGCTGGTGATCGATGACCTGTCCAGCGCGCTGGACGTCGAGACGGAGCGTGAACTGTGGGAGCGCCTGTTGACCGGCGGCGACGTCACCTGCCTCGCCGTCTCGCACCGCCGGGCCGCGTTGCGCCGGGCCGACCACATCATCGTGATGACGGGCGGCCAGATCGAAGCCCAAGGCACGCTCGACCATCTCCTGGCGAACTGCGCGGAGATGCGAGCGCTCTGGCACGACGCCGACGACCCCGTATCGCTGGTGTGAGGTCCGTCCCATCCCCGGCCGGGCCGACGAGCGACGTCGGGCGCCCTGGCAGCCACACTCCTGTGGGTCCGTCCCGGTGCTTGGGGAGGGAGCGGCCCGCTAGGCCACCGCTCGGACCTGGACCTGTCCACCCTGCACGCGGGTCTCGTAGGCGGGCTCGGGCGAGGTCGCCGGGCCGTGGATGACCTTGCCGTCGGTCAGGCTGAAGACCGACTTGTGCCAGGGGCAGACCACGGCGTCGCCCTCGATCTCCCCCTCGTCGAGCGGGCCGCCCAGGTGGGTGCAGACGGCCGAGATGGCCCGGATCTCCGAACCCTGGCGGAGCAACACGATCGCCGTCCCCTCGGCCTCGACCCGCGTCAACTTACCGTCGATCAGGTCGGCGTCGGCGAGGACATCGGTCCACTCGGTGGGCGGCTGCTCGAACGCGGTCCGGTTGACGCCGATGCCGAGGTCGTAGGAGAGGTCACCGCCCATCCAGGCGGAAAAGTTCGCCAGGCCGAAGGCGGCCGTCGAGAGGGCGATCCCGACCCCGCGCGAGCCACGCGACCGTGCCATCCAGGAGCCGCCGTAGAGGGCGGTCGCCGTGATGTTCAAGGTGGCGTGCAGGGCTCCGAGGCGGCGCGGCTTCTCCAGGTTGTAGGTGTCCTGCCACTGCGCGGCGCCGGACGCGGCGGCGGCCAGGGCCGAGACGGTGCCCAATTTGAGGCTCAGGTCGGCGACCTTCTCCTCGCCCATCAGGTCGAGCAGCATCGTCGTGGTCCAGAACCCGATCGGCATCGTCACCACCGCCGGGTGCAGCGGGTGACCGAGCCAGACCCCGTAGAGCGCGTCCTTGATCGCCTTCGGCCCATCCTGGCCGAGGAGCGGTTCATAGGCCTTGTGCAGCGCGGCGGCCAAGGCGTCGATTCCTGGTGTCGCCTCGATCATGCGGTCCGACAACTTCTTGGTCGCCACGGGGTCTTCCTCTCACGCCGACGACGGGGGACGGTTCACCGTGCCCCTATCGCAGAGACCGTGCCGGTCAATGCGAATCCGTCGCACCGACCGGGCAAGGTGTCGCGGAGACGACGGGACCAAGCCCCATACGCAATGAGACCGGACGAGGGTACGACACCCATCCGGTCTCATGAGCAAAGGCCGCGTGAGGGATTTCCCCGGCATTCTGTAGGGGTGCCGCTTGCAGCGCCCGCTATGACGTACGCACGATTCGCATCGCATGGTGTTTTCGCATGCGGGGCGCGGCGAGCAGCGACCCTACGGTGCAATATCAACCCTGGTACGGCATTGGCATCCCTAATCTGCCGCCCGTCCCGTCACGGCCGGGGCCGCGCCTGATGCGCGGATCGCCTGCCAGATGCGCTCCGGGGTCATCGGCACGTCGAGGTGGGTGATGCCGAAGGGCTCCAGGGCGTCGATCACGGCGTTGGCGATCGCCGGGGTCGAGCCGATGGTCGCCGCCTCACCGATGCCCTTGGCGCCGATCAGGTTGATCGGGGTCGGGGTCTCGGTGTGGTGGGTCTCGAAGCGCGGCAGGTAGCGAGCCCGGGCGATCGTGTAGTCGTTCAGGGTACCGGTCACGAGTTCGCCGGTGGCGTCGTAGCGGATCTCTTCGAACAGCGCCTGGCCGATCCCCTGGGCCAGGCCGCCGTGGACCTGCCCGGTCACCAGCAGCGGGCTGACGATCACGCCGCAGTCATCCACCGATATGTACCGGAGGATCTCGATCTCGCCGGTCTCCGCCGAGACCTCGACCAGGGCGACGTGGGTGCCGAAGGGGAAGGTCTCGTCCTCCGGCCGGAAGTAGTCGGTCGATTGCAGACCGGCCTCGATCTCGCGGGGCATGTCGTCGATGTCGTCGTAGACCGCCTCGGCCACCTGGGCCAAGTTCATGCCGCCCTCCGGCACGCCCCGGACCCGGTACTTGCCCTCGTGCAGCTCGATGTCCTCGACGGCCGCCTCCAGCAGGTGGGCGGCGACGCGGCGGGCCTTCTCCTGCACCTTCCTGAGCGAGAGCATCAGTGCCCCGCCCCCGACGGCCAGGCCGCGGCTGCCCATGGTGCCGTTGCCCTGCGGGGTATTGGATGTGTCGCCGTGGTGGACGAAGACCTGATCGAAATCGGCGCCGATGTGGTCGGCGGCGAGTTGGGCGAAGGTGGTCTCCTGCCCCTGGCCGTGGGGGGAGATGCCGGTGAAGATCGAGACGGCGCCGCTCGGCTCGACCCGGACGGTCGAGCTCTCATAAGGGCCGAAGCCGCAGATTTCGACGTAGGAGGCCAGGCCGATGCCGAGGTAGCGACCACTGGCGCGACCCTCCACCTGCTCCCGTCGCAGGTCGGCGTAGCCGGAGATCTCCAGCGCCTTGTCGAGGGCCTTCTCGTACTCGCCGGTGTCGTAGATCTCGCCGGCCGCGGTGGTGTGCGGGAACTGGTCCGGCGGGATGAAGTTGACCCGCCGCACCTCGGCCGGGTCGAGGCCGCCCGCGTCGGCCAGCAGGTCGATCGCCCGTTCGATGTAGTAGGCAGCCTCGGGTCGCCCGGCGCCGCGGTAGGCGCCGACCGCCATCGTGTTGGTGTAGTAGCCGGTGGCGTGGAACTCCAGGGCGGGGATGTCGTAGCAGCCGGCCGAGAGGCGCCCGGTCAGCTCCGGTAGGTCGGTCCCCTTGGCGTAGGCGCCGAGGTCCTGGACCACGTTCATCCGGACGCCGCGCAGGCGGCCGTCCGCGTCGCCGGCCACCTCGACGTCGGCCCACTGGTCGCGGCCGTGGTGGGTGGCGAGGAAGTTCTCGCTCCGGGTCTCGATCCACTTCACCGGCTTCCCGAGGCGGTGGGCCAGCGCGGCGCAGATGAAGTCCTCTTGGTACGAGCCGATCTTGACCCCAAACCCGCCGCCGACCTCCGGCGCGATCGCCCGCACCTGGGTCTGGCTGAGGCCGAGGGCCTTGGCGATGTCGTTGCGGTTCCAATGGGGCGCCTGGGTCGAGGTCCAGACGGTGAGGCCCCGGGTCATCGGGTCTGGCGCGGCGAGGATGCCGCGCGGCTCCATCGGCACCCCGGCGAGGCGCTGGGAGCGAATCCGGGCCGAGGCCGTGACCGGCGCGTCGCGGAACGCCGCCTCGACATCGCCATGAACGCGATCCCAGCGCATCCCCTGGTTGTTGGGGATCTCGTCGTAGAGGAGTTGGGCCCCGTCCGCCCGGGCGTCCTCCAGCCTGGCCACCGTCGGCAGAGCGTCATAGGTGACCTCGACCGCCTCGCGGCCGTCCTCGGCCACGTAGCGATCCTCGGCGACGACCACGGCGACCGGCTCACCGACGAATCGGACCCGATCCACGGCAACCGCCCAGGTCGATGGCGTCGGGATGTCATCGTCCGGTCCGGCGTCGGGATCGCCCTGCTCGCCGCTGCTCCCCTCGCCCGAAGTGCTGCCCTCCCCGCCACCCCCGGCCAGGGG
>JBBJOE010000418.1:0-2511 GCA_037721765.1 Thermomicrobiales bacterium | reverse complement strand
TCGGTCGTGACCTCGGCGGCGCGGGAGGCGCTGGCGGACCCGGCCGGGGCGGCGGCGCGGGCGATCGGGACGCCGATGGGCAGCCCGGCGCTGTCTGAGCTGGCGCGGGGAACCCGGTCAGTCGTGATCGCAATCACCGACGCGACCCGGGCCTGCCCGGACCATCTCCTGGTGCCGCCCATGCTGGCGGCCCTGGCCGGGGCGGGCGTTCCAGACGAGGCGATCACCTTCGTGGTCGCGGTCGGCACCCACCGACCGAGTACCGAGGCGGAGCGGGTGGCCAAACTGGGGGCGGCGGTGGCGGGCCGGTACCGGGTGGTGGACCACGATGCCGGGGATGATGACGGGTTGGTGACGGTGATGGAGGGGCCGGGCGGGGTGCCGTTCCGGGTCAACCGGCTGATGATTGGGGCCGACCTGGTGCTCTCGACGGGGGTGGTCGAGCCGCACCAGTACGCAGGGTTCAGCGGGGGCGGCAAGACGGTGGCGATCGGCTGCGCCGACGAGGCGACGATCACCTACACCCACGGCCCGGCGATGCTGGACCAGCCGGGGACGCGCCTGGCCCGCCTGGACGGCAACCCGTTCCAGGCGGCTGTGCGGGAGGTGGCGCGGCGAGCGGGGGTGCGGTTCGTCGCCAACGCGGTGCTGGACGACGAGGGGCGGCCAGTTGCGATCGCCTATGGGGGGCCGGAGGCGGTCCACGACCACCTGGCGGCATTCGCGGCGGGAATGGTGACGGTCGGCATCCCGGCCCAGGTGGACATCGCGGTGGCCGGGGTCGGGGCACCGAAGGACGCGAATCTCTACCAGGCGAGCCGGGCCGCGACCTACCTCCAGTACGCGCCGGCACCGGTGGTGCGGCGGGGCGGGGTGCTGATCGTGCCGGCCCGCTGCCAGGAGGGGGCAGGGGACGGCGTAGGCGAGCGCCGGTTCCTGGCCGCGATGCGGGACCCGGGCGGACCGGCGGTGATCGTCGCCCGCATCCGCCGCGACGGCATCCTCCCGGGGGAGCAGCGGGCCTACATCGTGGCCCGGATGCTGGAGGATGTCCGGGTCGCGGTGGTCGGGGCCGAGGACGAGGCGATGGTCCGCTCGGCCGGCATGGCGGCGTTCGGGGAGATGGGAAAGGCGCTGGCCTGGGCCGCCGGGGAGGTCGGGGCGGGTCCCGGGCGTCAGGTGGAGTGCCTGGTGGTGCCGCACGCGCTGCACACGTTGCCGGTGGTGGGTGGGACGTAGGGACGGGGTCGCTCCTCCGCGCGTCCGTTCGACCGCCCGATCATTGACGCCCGGACACCGCCCGCCTATACTTTGCCGCGCCGCAAGACGGTGAGACGGTGCTGGCCCAGGTGGCGAAACGGCAGACGCGCTAGCTTGAGGGGCTAGTGCCCGCAAGGGCGTGAAGGTTCAAATCCTTTCCTGGGCACCGGCGCACCGTTCCATGGCAGGTTGCGCCCGTTGATGGGCGATTAGCTCAGTTGGAAGAGCGCCACGTTTACACCGTGGATGTCAGAGGTTCGAGCCCTCTATCGCCCACCCGGGGGACAGGTCTCCGGAGACATCACCAGTCCCGCCAAGGTAGCTCAGTTGGTAGAGCTCACGACTGAAAATCGTGCGGTCGGCAGTTCGAGTCTGCCCCTTGGCACCATGATCCGGTAGGCCTCGTGGCCGGTCCCCATCGATTTCGTAAAGCGGGCGACCCATCAACGTGGGTCGCCCGGTTCTTTTGTCGCGGCGGAGCCGGCGCTGACCATCCCGACCGGACGCACACCGACATCGCCGCCACGACCACTGCATGGTCGCGACGATACGTCGGACCGGTCGCGATCTGGAGTGATGTCCGGATGCCCGGGACACCGCGCGCGGTCCGCCCGGATGACGGATGCGCCGGGCCGGATTTGGGGGACAGGCGCCACCCATCCCTGGCCGGGGACGCCCTCCTCGACCGGGAGGTCGGTCCGTTCGCCCCACTCGTTCCAGGAACCATCGTAGTTGGCCCCGTCGCCGTAGCCGAGACGGTGCAGAGCGAAGAGGACCCCGGTCGCGGTGACGCCGCCGTTGCAATAGGCGACGACCGGGTCGCCGGGGACGATTCCCGCCGCCTCGACCACGGCCCGTTGTGCGGCGAGCGACTTCCAGCGGCCGTCGGCCTCGACGAGGGCCTTCGAAGGCAGATGGACCGCACCGGGGATGTGGCCGCCCCGGGGTCCGCGCCGGGTGGCGCCGGTGTACTGCTCGCGGTCGCGAGCGTCGATGATGCGAGGCGCGCCCGTGCCGGGGTCGTCCACGGAGGCGGCCAGGTCATCGACGCCGGCGCGGAGGGCGGGCACCATTCGCGGGGTGAAGGTGGCGGCCGGAACATCGGGGGCATCGGTCGTGACGGGTCGTCCAGCGGCGACCCAGGCATTCCAACCCCCGTCGAGGACGGCGACGCGGTCGTGGCCGTGGTAGCGGAGGGCCCACCAGAGGCGGGTGGCGAAGTGGCCACCGGTGTGGTCGTAGGCGACCACG
>JBBJOE010000006.1:0-32419 GCA_037721765.1 Thermomicrobiales bacterium | reverse complement strand
CGCGGGTTGTCGGAGATGCCATAGACCACCGCCCACGAGACATCCGGCACGTCCAGGCACCGACCGACCAGGTTCGCGATGTCGCGGCGGCTCTGCCATGTCGCCCGCATCCGCACCCGGCGCTCCTCCTCGGTCGTCAGGTCGAGCAAGGCCGGGGACGACGCCAGCATCTCCGGGTCGAGCGGGTCGTCGTTCCCCCGGACCGAGCCGATCCGCAGGCAGAACACCTTCATCCCGTGACGCTCCACGTAGTAGCGACCCAGCGCCTCCCCATACGCCTTCGAGACGCCATAGAGCGAGTCGGGCCGGATCTCGACCGTGTGGTCATAGGTGCGAGGGTCATCGAGGGCGTAGATATCCGGGGCGCCGTCGAACTCGTACATCCCGATGACGTGGTTCGAGGAAGCGAAGACGACCCGCTCGACCCCCGCCCGGTGGGCGGCCTCGAACACGTTATAGGTCCCGATGATGTTGTCCTGGAGGATGCTCGGCCAAGGTGTCTGGACCGCGGGCGACGCCGCCAGGTGGACCACGGCCTCGACCCCGGTGAAGGCGGGCAGGATGGCGTCCAGGTCGGAGATGTCCGCGACATGGCTCGGGAAGTCTTGCTCCTCCCGCGTCAGCGCCGACAGGGCATAGCGGCCCCCGAGGTACTCTCGCAGCGCGGTCCCGATCGTCCCCTCCGCCCCGGTGATCAGGACCCGACGCTGGCTCCCGTCATCCCCGACGGCCGAACCGTCCACTGCCATGCCCGCGCCGACCATACCCGTGCCTCCCCCATCGCCAGACGGTCTGTCCGAAGGTGACCACGGCCCGCACCCGGCATGCCGTGGGTGATTTTCCGGGGCCGCCGGATGGTAGGAACGGCCGTTCGGTCGCTGTGCCCGGGCTCAGGGTGCCAGGCGGAAGGGCGGGTAGCGGTCGGTGACCAGGGTGAAGGCGTAGGCGATCACCCGGTTGTCCCAGCGCAGGACGCCCTCGACGAAGCCGAAGAGGCGCCGCGGGTAGCGCCCCGTGACCAGGATCGCCACCCAGGCCCCGAACACCGCGCCGGCCGCCGCCAGATTCAAGACGGCCAAGACCAGATAGTGCGGGATGGCCAAGAACCACTTCACCAGCGGGAGCCAGCGATTGAGGTCGCGGACCACGTCCGGATAGGGATACTCGAGGTGGATCGCCTGGTGCTCCTCGACGGATGGGTAGTGGTCCCCCATCAGGGCAAGGTAGGCGACGACCCGGTTGGCGAACCGCTGCAGCTCCAGGTTCCAGTCGAACCACCACCGCGGGTAGGCCCGGCAGAACAGGATCATCAGCAGCGGGCCGAAGAACAACATGCCGCCCGCGCCGGCATCCCCGGCGGTGTCCCGATCGGGGGACCATCCCCCGGCCGCTCCCGCGACGGCTCCCAGGACGATCAGGATGGGGATGACCCAGAGGATTCGGAACAGCGTCGTCAGGCGGTCCAGCGGGCGATCGGGGTAGTCCACCGAGAAGTGGATCGGGTAAGAGAGGTGGTCCATCATACGGTCCTTTCATTCGTCTGGTGCGATCGGGGGCGGACGAACGTCGCTCCCGTTCTTCCGCGTTCTGGCGTCGGGCGCGGGCGCCCAATCGGCCGAGCGGCGGCGATGCCCCTCCGATCAGGGGGGCGATACGTCTGGCCCCGTGACCAACGGGAGGGGCGGGTCCATGCGACCCGCCCCTCCCGCTCGCCCGGGAGATCGGCCGGCGGCGCTAGTCGCCCCAGGCGACCTTCTCGACCGGCGTCGCGGCCTCCAGACGCAGGTCAGGCAACCAGCGCAGGAAGTTGGGCATGTACCAGTTCCACGTCCCCAGCAGGCGCATGCTGGCCGGGACCAGGATGCACCGGATGATCGTGGCGTCGATCAGGACGGCGACCGCTAGGCCGAAGCCCATCTGCTGGATCGCCACCAGGTCGCCCAGGGCGAAGCCGCCGAAGACCGCGACCATGATCAGGGCGGCGCCGGTGATCAGGCGACCCGTGGAGCGGAGTCCGTAGGCCACCGCCTCGCCGTTGTCGCCCGTCTCCAGGAACCGCTCCCGGACCCGGCTCAGCAGGAACACGTGGTAGTCCATCGAGAGGCCGAACAGGATCGCGAACAGGAAGAGAGGCAGCCCGGACTGGATCACCTCGACCTGCTGGAAGCCGAGCAGGTCGGCCCCGACCCCCTTCTGGAAGACCAGCACCAGCATCCCGTAGGTGGCCCCCACCGACAGCAGGTTCATCAGGATCGCCTTGATGGGGATCACGATCGAGCGGAACGCCACGGTCAGGAGGATGAAGCTGAGGCCGAGGACGAAGAGGAAGACGATCGGCATGTAGGTTTCATTGACGTCGGTCAGGTCCACGAAGCCGGCCGTGTCGCCGGTGACGAGAACCTTGGCCGGCACACCGTCGAAGGCCGCCGGGACGAGGTCCGCCCGCAGCCGCTCGACGGCCCGGATAGCCTGTTGGCTCGCCGGGTCCCCGGCCAACCACGCTCGCAGGATGGTGAGGTCCGCCTCGGGGCGCACCTCCAGCGCCGAACTGATGAAGGCCGGATCGGCGGCGACGGCCGCATCCAGCCGGGCGACGGCTGCCGTCACGGCCCCGGCGTCTGTCTGCCCGTCGATGACGATGATGGCCGGCAGGTCTTGCCCGTACCCGAACTCCTCCTCGAGGAGGATGAAGGCGTCCTTGGACATCAGGCCATCCGGCAGGGAACTGATGCCGACCTCGCCCTGCTTCAGGTCGAAGGCCGGGATGGCCACCGCGAGCAACGACCCGGCGGCGAGCACCAGGCTGACCACGGGGCGGCGCATGACGAGCCCCGTCGTCCGGTACCAGAACCCGCCGGTGGCCGTCGCGGACCGCGCGGTCGTGCGGCGCTGGACCAAGGGGATGCGCATGGCATCGACCTTGTCGCCCATCAGGCCGAGCAGGGCGGGCAACAGGGTAACGGAGGCCGCCACGGCCGCGACAACGACCAGGAGCGCCCCGGCCCCGACCATCTGGGTGCCGGAATCCGGAATGATCAGCAAGCCCAACAGGGCCAGCGACACGGTCAGGCCGCTGAGGACCACCGTGCGCCCGGCGGTGCCGCCGGCGGTGGCGATCGCCTCGACCTTCGCCGATCCCTTCGCTCGCTCCTCGCGGTAGCGGGAGACGACGAACAGGGAGTAGTCGATGCCGACGGCCAGACCCATCATGGTGATGATGTTGATCACGAAGAAGGGCAGGTCGACGGCTTGACCGACTAACGCCGCGAGCCCGAGGGCGACGATGATCGCGGTGATCGCCAGCACCATGGGGAGGATCGCCGCGGCGATGGCACCGAGTACGAGCGTCAGGATCAGCAACGCCACCGAGAGCCCGATGCCCTCGCCGATCGCCAGGTCCCGCTCGGCCACCTCGGTGATCTCCGCCTCCAACGTGGCCTCGCCCGTGACGAGGACCTGGAAGGCGCCGTCTTGACCGGCCCGCTCGACGACCCGGTGCACCTGGCCGATCTCGGCCCGTGCCCCGTCCGGGATCACCAGCGGGATGAGGGTCGTCCGGCGGTCGGCGGAGACCAGCGCCTCGTCGCCCGTCAGGTAGTAGTGCGTCCCGCCGGCGACCACCTCGGCGCCCAGGGCCGTGAGTTCACCGTAGAGCCGCTCGACGTGGCCCCGGTACGCCGGATCGTCCACCGTCATGGTCGTGGACCGGACGATGGCGACCTCGTCGACGGTGTCGTCGGTCTCCCCCAGCCGCGACCGCACCAGTTCTTCGGCCCGCGCGGATTCCGGGTCGTTCGTGAGTGTCGTCTCCGTGATCAGCGCTCCGCCCAGGAGCGTGACCATCAGTGCGGCCGCGACGGCGAGGCCGACCACCCACGCCGCCACGGTCCTCCAGGGGTGTCGGGCGCTGGCGCGTGCCACGTGTGCGATCGACAGGTTCATCTTCATGACGGTCTCCTCGACTCTCGATGATCGCGCGTCTGGTCGTCACGGACGGTCCTCACGACGGCATCGTCAGGGGTCACCTCCCCGGCGCCGTGTGCCATCGCCGACCTGGTCTTCTGGCCGCGACTGTTCCCGTGAATCGTCCACCCGACTCACCGACAGCAACGCCAGACCCAGGTCACGGACTCGTGCGATCACGCCATGCAGAGCGGCCTGGTCGACCACTGGTCCGACCAACACGGTCGTCCCATCCGCTTGCCGCTCGACGACCAAGTCCCCGAGCCAGTCCGACCAGCGATCATCGAGATGTCCGCCCACTCGAACCCGGTAGGTTGCGCCCATCGCCCGACTCCAGTTCCCCGAATCCATCAGCGCCATGGGGACACTGTAGGGACGACGAAGTTCCCTCGGATCAGCCGAAGGGTGCAGCCGGGGATGTAGTTCGGGGGTGCAGTCCGGTGAGAGGCAGGCGGTGGGACCGCGTGGCGGAGTGGGGTCAGGAGACGGGGTTATGCCTCGCCCTGCCCGGGGCTGGCGAGAGGGACGGCGGCAATTGGCTCACAGCAGATTCAGCGCGTTGGCCCGGGCGATCGCTTCGACCCGGTGGCTGGCGCCGAGCTTGCCGTAGGCGTTCGCGATGTGACGCTTGACGGTCGGCAAGCTGACGAAGAGGTGATCGGCGATCTCCTGGTTCCGCATCCCCGCCGCGATGAGGCGCAGGATCTCGACCTCGCGGCTCGTCAGCGGTTCGGCGAGGTCGGCCGACACGGGCCGTGCCATTGCCGGAGCGGGACGATCGGCGATGTCGAGGCTCGCCAGCAATCGCCGGGTATAGTCGGGCGCGACGCCCCCGGCGGCGGCGTGGCGGAGGAGGGTCCGCATGGCCTCTCCCTCACCCGTGAACACCCGCACGTATCCCTCGGGCTCGGCCAGGGTCAGACCACGCCCGAGCGACACGAGCGCACGGGGGGTGTCGCCCCGCGCCGCGAACGCGAGTGCCCGGGTCACCAGGATCTCGATGACGCTACCCGTCCTCTCCCCCTCTTCCGCCGCCTTCAGGAGACGGTCCAGGAGGGACAGAGCCTCCCGGAGTGAACCACTCGTCTGATCGCTCACCGATCGAGCGATGAGTACCCTCGCCAGCGTGAGGTGCTCGAACTCCTGCGGGTAGCTGAGGTCATCGTCGGCCGACAGGTTCCGCTCGCGCACCCAGCCCGAGGCTTCGGCGAGCCTGCCCCGCGCGACCCACACCCGCGTCCTCAGCGCCGCGACGGGACGCACGTCGGGATCTGCTCCCCGGACGTACTGGCGCTCCGCCTCGTCGAGCAGCTCGAGCGCGCCGTCCAGGTCCCCTCGGGCTTCCTTGACCCCTGCCATCGCGACGTACCAGCGATGGCGCGTGTCCAGTAACCCGGCGTGCTCACCCAGTTCCTTGCTCTTCAGCAGATACCGCGTCGCGGCCTCCAGATCATCACGCTCCCGGTGCAGCTCACTCAACCCCACGTACAGGTCCGCCGTCCCCCACGCCGGATCGCCCTGCTCCGTCGCCAGCCGCAATGACCGCTCGTAGATGCGCTCGGCTTCGCGGAGACGGCCCTGAGCCACCCGGATATCGGCCAGGATATGGACGCTCACGATCTCGAACTGGGTGTAACCGGCCACCTTCAGACGATCCCTGCCCTCGGCGAAGCTCCGGTAGGCCGCCTCCAGTTCGCCGCCGGTCCAGTAGCCGATCCCCAGGACGGCGGCGGCGGCACCGCCCCACAGGTCGTCGGTCGCGGGCAAGACGTCGAGGGCCCGGCGAGCGTACGCCACGATGCCGACCACGTCGCCGTCGGCCCCAGCCCGATAGGCCCTGGCGACGGCGATCGTCCCCGGCAGAGACCGGAATCCCACCTCGTCGACGACCACCATCCCGGTCGCTGGGGTCTCTTGTTGCCCGACCGTGCCCTCCGAGATTTCCAGCCACCGTTCGGCATCCCGCAGGCGCGCCTCGGCGGCGTCGAACCCGCCTCGCCCGAACGTCGCGAAGGCGTAGTACACGCTGAGCACGGGCCTGTCGCGGACCAGCCCATCTGGCAGCGCCGTCAGCCAGCCATACAACGTGTCCTCTTGACGGCTGCCCAGCATCGGGAGCGCAACCAACTCGACGAGGTTCGCGGCTCGCCCGAAGTCCTCGCCGGTGAAGGCGTGGCGGATCGCGGCGGCTCCCAGCCCGTTGGCCTCGTACCAGGCGCTCGCCCGCCGGTGCCGGGCAGCGACCTGGTCGGGCTGCTCCATCATCGCGCGTGACCGGAGCACGTCCGCGAAGAGGTGGTGATAGCGATACCAATGCCGCTTATCGTCCAGCGGCACGACGAACAGGTTGCCGCGCTCCAGCGCCTCCAACAGCCCGGTGCCGTCGTCCTGGCCAGTGACGGCGTCACACAGGGGGCCGCTGAGCTGGTCGAGCATGGAAGTCTGGAGCAAGAAGCTCCGCACCCGTTCGGGCTGGCGCTGGAGGACCTCTTCGACCAGGTAGTCCACGACCCAGCGGTCATCGCCGGCGAAGGCCCGGATGAATCCAGAAACGTCGGTTCGGCCCCGCATCGAGAGGGCTGCCAGTTGGAGCCCGGTGATCCACCCTTCGGTCCGCGAATCGAGCGAGTCCACGTCGGCCGACGAGAGGTCGAGGCCCATGATCTGGTTGAGAAATTCGGTGGCCTGGCGGGACGTGAAGCGCAGGTCGGCGGCGCGCAGTTCGGTCAACTGGCCCCGTGCGCGCAGTCGGGGCAGGGGGAGTCGTGGGTCCTCGCGGGTGGCGATGACCAGGTGCATTTGAGGCGGCAGGTGGTCGAGGAGGAAAGCGATCGCGTCGTGGGCGGGCGGGGCATCGATCACGTGGAAGTCGTCGAGGACGAGCGCGAAGTCGTCCTCGATCGCCGCGATCTCGTTGATCAGGGTCATCAGGACCGACGCGATGGGTGGCGGCTGGGGCGAGAGCAGCAACGACAGGGCGCTCGTGCCGACCTCGGGCTGGACCCTCCGCAGCGCGGTGATGACGTAGGCCCAGAAGAGCGCGGGGTCGTTGTCGGTCGCGTCGAGCGAGACCCATGCCACGGCTCGATCACGGGACGGGGTCGCCGCCAGCCATTCCGCGAGCAGCGTCGTCTTGCCGAATCCCGCCGGCGCCGAGACGAGCGTCAGCTTTCGCACGGTCCCCCGGACCAGTCGCTCGACCAGGGCCGGACGGGACACCAGACCGGGACGCCACCTGGGGATGTAGAGCTTGGTCGCCAGGAGCGGGATGCCAGCGACCGTCTGGGCCGGCGAGCTAGCCATGAGGGAACGTCCCCCCATCGCCGCACGGCAAGCGCGGTGACATCGTCGCGAGGCAGACCTGCCTCGACCGGGCGCCGGTGTCGTCGGCACTGCCGTGGGGGCAACGGCTCACGGGGAGAACCACCGACCCGCGATGCCCGACGGGATCAACGATCACGGGGGGAGGGCTCCAATCGTGGCCTTCAGGGCGCATTGATGTGAGTCCCAGCGCCCCATGGGATGGCCTTCGTCGCCACGCCCGCACGCCGAGGTCTACTGTAGCACCACGCCCAGGTGACTGGGTCGGACGCCCCACGGCCTCCCCCGGCGCATTCGCCCCGGCCAGCTCCACTCTTCCCCGTCCGTCGCCGCCTCGCCTTGGAGGGTACCGACGATGCACCGGACACGCCCGGGCACCGGGGGCGATTGACACGCCCGGCGACGGGTGGTCCGATGCGGCCGTCACCGCCCGGCACCGCCTGCCCGCCCCGTGGTCAGTCAGAGGAGACCCCGTGAAGATCACCGCCATCGACACCGCCGTCGTCGCCGGCAACTTTCCCTGGGTCCTGGTCCGGATCGAGTCCGACGCCGGGGTCACCGGCCTGGGCGAGGCGTACTGGGGGCCGGGGTCGCCGAACTGGTCCAGAAGGCCGCCGTCCCCCTGATCGGCGAGGACCCGTTCAACGTGGGAAAACTCTACGAGGTGATGATCCGGTGCCTCTCCGGCGAGGGGTCCCAGGCGGGCGCCACCGTCACCGCCATCAGCGGGATCGAGCTGGCCCTCTTAGACCTGGTCGGCCGGGCCCTCAAGACGCCGATCTCGACCCTGTTCGGGGGCCGCTTCCGGGACCGCATCCGCCTCTACGCCGATTGCCACGCCGGTCGCGACCACGATCCGGAGTCCTACGCCGAGCGGGCTCGCGAGGTGGTCGAGCAGGGCTACACCGCGATCAAGTTCGACCTCGACAACGCGAATCCGTTCACCCTCGACATCTCCGACGACCCCCACCCCCGGCGACAATGGTTCGAACCGTTCAACCGGACCATCGGCACCGCCGAGCGCGACTGGATGGTCTCGGTCGTGGCGGCCGGGGGGGGGGCCGGCGGGCGCGGCGGGCTGGTGGGGGGTGCTTGCGATTGGAAGTTCGCGGTCAACGACGCCATCCGCCTGGCCCAGGCCCTGGAGCCATTCGACCTGCTCTGGCTGGAGGACCCCGTGCCGCCCGAGAACATCGCCGCCCAGGCCGAGGTCACCCGGGCCACCCGGACCCCGACCTGCACCGGCGAGAACCTCTACCGCAAGCACGGCTTCCGTGACCTGATCGAGCGCCAGGCCGTCCGCATCATCGCCCCCGACATCCCGAAGATGGGCGGCCTGATGGAGGCCAAGAAGGTCGCCGACCACGCCGACACCTATTACATCCCCGTCGCCCCCCACAACGTCGCCAGCCCGGTCGGCACCGTCGCCGCCGCCCAGGTCTGCGCCGCGATGAGCAACTTCCTGGTGATGGAGTTCCACGCCGCCGACGTGCCCTGGTGGGAGACCCTGGTGGACGGCGAGCCCGTCATCCGCGACGGCTTCATCCACCTCACCGGCGCTCCCGGTCACGGCCTGGCCCTGAACGAAGACGTCGCCCGCGCCCATGCCCGGCCCGGGACCACCTTCTTCGGCGAACGGGTCTAAGCCGTACCAGCGCACCGTTTCGGCCGGATCAGACCCCGGTAGGTCCGCTCACATCCCCATGACGTGGTAGCCGCCGTCGACGAAGATCGTCTCGCCGGTGATGGCGTCGGCCCCGTCGGTCGCCAGGAACACGGCCGTCGAGCCGACCTTGGCCGGGGTGAAGGCCTCCTTCATCGGCATCCGATCCCCGAGCGACCCTTTCATCGTCGAGAAGCCCGGGATGCCCCGGGCCGAGGCGGTCGCCACCGGCCCGGCCGAGATCGCGTTGACCCGGATCTTCTGCTCCCCCAGGTCGGCCGCCAGGTAGCGGACGGTCGCCTCCAGCGCCGCCTTGGCCACCCCCATCACGTTGTACTGGGGGAAGACCCGGTCCGCCCCCAGGTAGGTCAGGGTGGTGATGCTGCCGCCGTCCGCCATCAGCGGCGCGACCAGCCGGGCCGAGGAGATCAGGGAATAGACGCTGACCCCGTGGGCGATCTGGAACCCTTCCCGGGTGGTGTCGATGAAGCGGCCCTTCAACTCGGCGGCCGGGGCGTAGGCGATGCTGTGGACCAGGGCGTCGACCCGTCCGAAGTCGCCCGCCAGGCGCTCGCCCAGGGCCGCCATCTCGTCGTCCGACTCCACGTTGCACTGGTAGACCGTGGTCCCGGGTAGGGTCTCGGCCAGTTTGTCGGTGGTCCGCTTGGCCCGCTCGTCGAGGACCGTCACCGCCAGGGTCGCGCCCGCACCGGCCATCGCCTTGGCGATGTTCCAGGCGATGCTCCACTCGTTGGCCACGCCCATCACCAGGCAGACCTTGCCGGCGAGCGGCCCGTTCGCCGTCCCGGCCGCCGCCGCGTCCTGTCCCGTGGGCGTCTCGCCCGCCATCGCGACCATCGGTTCCCTCTCCCCTCGTGCGTGTCCGGCACACGCGCAACGCACGCGCCGCGATGTCCCCCGCGGCAGACGCATGCCCGCTCTCTCGTACGGGCGAGGCGCCGCCGGGCCGTCGCCCGATGGTGCATCATACCCGGGCCACGTCCCCGGGCGCATTTCGCGGGGCGCCCGGAGAGCCATAGCGAGAGGCGAAGACGACGTGCAGGACGCCCGCATCCCCATCTTCGACGGCCACAACGACACCGTGCTGAGCCTGCGCGGGACAGGCCGTTCCTTCTTCACCCACGGCACCGAGGGGCACATCGACCTGCCCCGGGCAAAGGCGGGCGGCCTGGCCGGCGGCATCTTCGCCATCTTCGTCCCCGCCCCGGACGAAGCGATCGACCTCGATGATCCCGGGGCCGCCGCCGACTCCGCCGTCGCGGACGCCGTCGCCACGGATGCCCCCGAGGAGTCGGGCGACACCACCGCCCCGGCCGCCGCCGGGCCAGTCATCAACCTCGACGCCAGCGATATCCCCCTCGCCTACGCCAGCCAGTTCACCATCACCGAGATCGCCCGCCTGCTCCGGATCGAAGCGCAATCCCGGGGCGAGGTCGAGATCGTCCGCGACGCGGCGAGCCTGCGCCGCTGCGTCGCCGACGGCCGCTTCGCGATCCAGATCCACATCGAGGGCGCCGAGGCGATCGACGCCGACCTGGACACCCTGGAAGTCTTCCACGCCGCCGGGCTACGCTCGCTGGGCATCGTCTGGTCGCGCCCCAATATCTTCGCCCACGGTGTCCCCTTCGGTCCCGGTTCCCCCGACACCGGCCCGGGCTTGACCGAACGTGGCCGGGACCTGGTCCGGGCCTGCAACCGGCTCCGGGTGATGATCGATCTCAGCCACCTCAACGAGCGCGGCTTCTGGGACGTGGCCGGGCTCTCCGACGCTCCCCTCGTCGCCAGTCACTCCAACGCCCACGCCATCGCCCCGACCACCCGCACCCTGACCGACCGCCCACTCGACGCGATCCGCGACTCGGACGGCCTGGTCGGCGTCAACTTCCACGTCGGATTCCTACGGCCCGACGGTCAACGTGAACCCGAGACCCCGCTGTCCGTGGTCGCCGACCACGTCGACTACCTCGTCGAGCGGGTCGGCCCGACCCGGGTTGGCCTCGGCTCAGATTTCGACGGCGCGACGATGCCAAACGCCATCGGCGACGTCACCGGCCTCCCGGTCCTGGTGGAGACCCTGCGCGCCCGGGGCTACGACGATGCCACCCTGCGCATGATCGGCCATGAGAACTGGGTACGCGTCCTGGAAACGACCTGGGGAGCGTAGGTGCGAGACGCCGGGGCCCATGCCGGGCTGACGGGACGACGTGATGGCGACCACGCGGTGTTCGATCTGGCGGGTCACCGGTGAGCGAGGGAATCTTCGACCGTGAGCACCGGTCGCTGACGATCGGCTCGATCCTGGCGATGTCGACGGTGGCCTTCGAGGGGTTGGCGCTGGTCACCGTCGCCCCGCTGGTGGCCGGAGACCTGGGGGGCGAGGCCCTCTACGGCTGGATCTTCAGCGCCTTCCTCCTGTCCCAGATCGTCAGTACCGTCCTGGCCGGTCAGCAGATCGACCGGCACGGCCCCGCGACGCCCTTCGCGGTCTCGCTGGTGCTCTTCGGGGCCGGGCTGGTCGCCGGCTCGCTCGCCGAGTCGATGCCGGTCCTGATCGCGGGCCGGGCCCTGCAGGGGCTCGGCGCCGGGGCCGTGGCGACCTGCGTCTACGCGGTGGTGAACCGGAACTACGTCGACGCCCTGCGGCCCCGGATGATGGCCACCATCTCGACCGCCTGGATCGTCCCGTCCCTGGTCGGCCCCGCCATCGCCGGGTTCGTCGCCGAGACGTTCACCTGGCGGATCGTCTTCGCCGCGATCGTCCCGCTGCTGGTGGTCTCCGGCGTCCTCGCCACCCCGGCCTTCCGGGCCGACCCCGGCACGCCGGCGCCCGCCCGGGCCGGCGACCGCCGCCTCGGGCAGGCCATCGCCCTGGCGATCGGGGCGGGGGCCTTCCTGGCCGGGCTCGCGACGACCCCAGTCATCGTCGGGGTCGCCCTCGCCGTCGCCGGGCTCGCGATCGCGGTCCCCGCGATGCGGGCCCTGCTCCCGCCGGGCACCCTGACGGCGCGACCTGGTCTGCCGGCGGTGATCGCCACCCGGGCGATGTTCGTCTCGGCCTTCTTCACCGGCGACGCCTACTTGATCCTGGCCCTGACCGACCTGGGCGGCTACCGGGCCTCGGTCGCCGGCCTGGTCATCTCCGCCGCGTCGATCGCCTGGACATCCGGCAGTTGGCTCCAGGTCCGGATCGACCGCCGCTCAGGGGCGACGAGCCGCCGGTTCCGGGCCCGGTGTGGCGTCGCCCTGGTTGCCAGCGGGGTCGTGTCCTTGACGGTCATCACGGCGATCGCCGGGTCACCACCGATCGCGCTCGCCGTCGTGGCCTGGGTCGTCGCCGGGCTGGGGATGGGCCTGGCCCACTCGACGATCTCGACGATGGCCTTCGCCCACGCCACCGGCGGGGAGGAGGGCACGATCTCCGCGTCGCTGCTGCTGGCCGATCTCGGCACCCCGGCCCTGACGATCGGGATTGGCGGCTCGCTGGTCGCACTCGCGTCGGCGCGGGGCTGGGAGCCAGAGACCGGCATCCTGCTGGCCTTCTTCGTTTCGGTCACGGCGGTCGCCCTGGCCGGCTTCGCCGCCTCCCGCATGCCCCGCGGCGTCGCCGCCTGACCGACCAAGCTACGGCGTCGGTACGGCGTCGGTACGGCGTCGGTACGGCGTCGGTACGGCGTCAACGATCACCGGGCCGCGCCGCGCCGCACTCGGGTCCGAGTGGCCCAACCTCGACCCGGGGTCGGGTCCTGACACCGCCTGTCGAGGATCGGGTCGTCCACGACTCGGCCCGCCGGTGTTCCGGTGAGCCCGGCTTCGGTCGGGGCCAATCTCAGCCCGGGTCGATCCCGGGCTCCCGCCGGGTCCGGTCCAGGCCCGGCATCGGGTCGGGCACGATCTGACGCGGTGACCCGTCGCGGGCGTCTCGCCCCAGGAGCTTGTCCAGCGCGGCCCGCAGCCGGGCGGGGACGGTCGAGCGCTCGGCGACCTCCTCGGCGTAGTCGGTCGCCGAGGCGATCGGGCCGACGTCCTCTCCCCGTTGCTGCTCGAGCTCGCCGCGGTGCCGCATCACCCAGAGGTAGACATCAGCCTCGGTGTGGTGCGGCAGGCGGTCTAGCACACCGCGCTCCCGCACGACCCGCACGATCGGCATGTAGATATAGTCATACCAGTCCCCGGCGGCTTCGGCCGTGCTGGCCGGCCGGTGCCAGATCGCGCTCAACCACCGTTGGTGCCCGCGCATGTGCGCCCAGACCTCGTCGTAGCGGCCGAGTGCCGTCGGCCGGATGTCGTGGTCGGGCCGCAGGCGGTCCAACTCGCTCCGCCGGAGGAACTCGGCGTACTCCGCTTGGAGCAGCAGTTCGGTCGGCCGCATCGAGGCATTGAGCGGCACCCGGACGTGCCCCTCGATCACCTCGGCGTCGATGAACTCGGCCCCCTTCTCCCGTGCCACCGAGACCCGGTGGTTGCCGTCCTTGACGAAATAGACGTCACCGACCTGATACAGCTGGATGGGGGGGAGGCGCACATCCTGGTAGAACGCCTTGTCGACGCTCTTCCAGCGATTCGCGGTGTGTCGCTGCCTGGGCAGGAAGGCCCGGTCGAAGTCGTTGAAGCGGTCCATGCTGCCGACGATCTGATGAATGTTGACCGTCTGCAGGCCGCGGTAACTCTCCCGCTCCGGGGAAAGTCGCTGGCGCACCTCGTGGTAGGGGATCAGGTCGTTGGTCCGCCTGCCCAGCGCGGCCAGGATGTCGTGGAAGAACGCTTTCTGCCTGGCCCGGTCGAAGTCCTGCCGGACCCGCTCCTCACTCACGGGCGGGATCCCATCGTCGATTTGACGACCTGTTCGACCTCGCGGTCGCGGTGGACCCGCTCACGGGTCGCGGATCGGATGCGATCGGCCGCCGGGATCGGGGCGGGAGCGTGAGCCACCGCCGGGGCGGGCTCGATCGAAGGGACGTGGAGGTCGAGTTCCAGATAGGGAAAGACATTGATCACCTCGGTTGCCTCGAAGGTGGTCCGGGCCGACCGGGAGCGGTCATAGCGGTGGATGTGGCCATGGAGTTGGTAGGTGGGCCGGAACCAGCGCAGGAACCGGCGCATCGCCACGAATCCGCGGTGGGCCGGGTCTTCCGGCTGGTCGTTGATGTCGCGTGGCGGCGCGTGCGTGACCAGGATGTCCAACGCTCGCCCGTGACGATACCGGTTCCAGAGCAGGCGCGGCGCCATCGCCAGGATCTTCCACATCATCTCGGCTTCGGTGTACTGCTCCGGTTCTGCCTCGTTGTACTTCGGCGACCCCGGCAAGCCCGCCAGGATCAAGCCCGATCCGCGGTCGCGGACCACCTTGCCGCAGAGGTCGA
Source organism: Thermomicrobiales bacterium (assembly GCA_037721765.1). Classification (GTDB taxonomy): domain Bacteria; phylum Chloroflexota; class Chloroflexia; order Thermomicrobiales; family UBA6265; genus JACCVE01. Next base: position 18,091 of record JBBJOE010000006.1, on the reverse strand, counting down.
CGCAGCCCAGGGGACGGTACCGCTTGCCCCAATCCCCACCCCGGGTCAACTCCTCGGCGTGGTTGCCCAGCACGTAGTAGACCGGTTTGTCCAGGGCATCGACGATGAACTCCAGGTACCGGGCCGGGAGGTCGCCGCACGAGAACACCACTTCAACATCAGGCATCCGTTGCCGGAGCGAGGCGGAATAGATCCGCTGGTCGATCTCGTCGGAGACGGCGAGGGCGTGAACGGGCATCGGTCACCGCTGGGAAGAATCCGCCCGGGTCCGGTCCGCGGCGACCGATGTCCGCGACGGGGCAAATAAGGGTCCAAGGGTACGGCGCCCGGTGTGGCCACGCAACCGCGCCCGACCTGCCGAGACCGTTCGTCCCGTCGCACGTCGCGCGCCGCGTCCCCCCTCCGGCCACCCTTCAAATCCAGACGACATCGGCCCGGACCCGGACCCGAACGACGCCGGGAGAGGAGACCCGGCCCCGTCCGGGACCTCTCCGGAGAGCGAGCCGCTGGCCGGACCGAATCGCCGGTCGCGACCACGTACCGTGCCGTGCGACCATGGCGGCATCAGGGCCGGGACCGGGGCCAGGGCGGCCCACCCGGCCGGGGAGAACGAGCATGCGCCTACCCGATACCGTCGTCCTGATCACCGGCGCCGGCTCTGGTATCGGCCGGGCCACCGCCCTGCGCTCCGCCGCCGAGGGTGCCCGGGTCGTGGTCGTAGACCGGGATCAGGACGCGGCCACCCGAACGGCGGACGAGGTCCGCTCGGCCGGCGGGCTCGCCCTCCCGATCGTCGCCGATGTGACCGGCGAGGCCGCCGTGGCCGCCATCTTTTCCCGTGCGATCACCGAAATGGGCCGGATCGACGTGCTGGTCAACAACGTCGGGGTCTCGCTCGGCACCGACATCCTCGACCTCGACCTGGCGACCTGGGAGCGCAATGTCTCCGTCGTCCTGACCAGCGCCTACCTCTGCACCCGGGCCACCCTACCGGGCATGGTCGCCCGGGGCCGGGGGGCGATCGTCAACATTTCGTCGGTGAATGGCATGACGGGCCTGGGCGAGGACGCCTACGGGGCGGCCAAGGCGGGGATGATCAACCTGACCCAGAACGTCGCGGTCCGGTATGGCCCGCGCGGGATCCGGGCCAACTGCATCGCGCCGGGCACGGTCCGCACTCCCGTCTGGGACACGCGGCGAGGCCAAGACCCCGAGATCTTCGAGCGCCTGACGCGCTGGTACCCGCTGGGCCGGATCGGGGAGCCAGACGACATCGCCCGGGCGGTGGTGTTCCTGGCCTCGGACGACGCGGCCTGGGTCACGGGCGTCGTGCTGCCGGTGGACGGGGGCCTGATGGCCGGGCGGTTCGACATGGCCCGGGATCTCGTTCCGGATCAATCGTGACGTGAGGACGCGGGGGTCGATTCGCGACCGGTCCTCTCACCATCGCCCCCTGGGGTGAGGCGGCCCCCCCGACGTGTCGTTGTCAGTCGTCCAGCGGCCAGCGGACGATGACGCGGGAACTCTCGGTGTCGACCACGACCAATTCGCCATCGGCGCCCACCTCCCGCAAGCGGGAAACGATCGGGGCCATCAATCCAAAGGGGTACCGCACCGCCGGCACGCCGGACTGGCGAGGCCGGTGCTCGACCAGGTACCGAGCCATCCGCTCCGTCGTCTGCCGTGCGTCGAGCGGGTACGCGGCCATCCGTCGCTGGAAACCGTCGATCACCATGTCGTCCATCCGGGTGCCTCCTCGCCTCTCGGTGCCCGTGGGAGATGTCTTCTGACACCAGAGTAGCCCCGGCGCACCCGGATGGGAATCCGCAAAAATACGTATTTCCCGGGACCGCCTCGGACTCGGTATACGTAGGTCGGACAAGTCCTCCGGCGACGCGGGCATCCTAATCACGGATGTCGAATGCCCGGACCACCGCTCGTTGGAGGCCGGGGTGCTGGTCGAGCAGGCCGTCCACGCACAGGCGGAGGAAGGCGGCCAATTGGATGAACTCCTGTGGCGTCAGGTCCAGGGTCACGAAATCGAGCCGGAGCTGCACCAGATCGTCCTCGGTCAAGCCGTCGCGCGGCCGGGCTGACACCCGGGCCGACGTCTGCAACCCCGTCTCCGGCCAGACCATGTCGAGCAGGTCCGCAAGTCCGTCGCTCGCCGCATCCCGCGACGCGCCGTCATCGCGTTCCCCGTCCGTGTCGTCCCCGCGCCCGTCGTCGCGCTCGTCGTCAGCCGACATGCGTTCGCTCGTACCCATCGGTGGTCCTCCGATCCCGCGCCGACGACGGCCGAACCGTCCCCTCGCCCGTCGTTCCCGGCCTCGTCAGACGGCCGGACGAGGCCGGACCCCGAGATCGGCCAGGATCCGCTCGGCGACCGCGAATTGCCCCTCGTGCGGCGCCTCCATCAGGAACTCCTGGATCCCGACCTCGCCGTAGCGGCCGACCACGTCCCGGAACGCCTCGACCGACTCCCACGGGTCCACGCCCAGCGGGATCGTCCAGCCATACAGCGATCGCAGGATCGTCGCCGGGTCGCGCCCGGCACCGGCGCAGGCCTCGTCCAGGGCCGCGTTGCGGCCGGCGATCTCCTCGACGGTGCCATACGAGTTCCACCGATCGGCATAGCGAGCGGCGATCTTCAGCATCCTCGGCCCGTGGGCCCCCAAAGTCAGCGGCGGCCTGGGTCGCTGCACCGGCCGGGGCAAGAAGGGCGCGTCCTCGATCTGGTACCGCGCCCCGGCGAACGTGACCCGGTCCTGGCGCAGGGCCTGATCGATGATCCGGACCGCCTCCTCGAACCGGTCGACCAGTTCCCCACGCTCCGGGAACGGGATGCCGAACCGCCGGTGCTCCGGCTCGAACCACCCCGTCCCGAGCCCGACCTCCAGCCGGCCCCCGCTGACCTGATCGACCGTGATCGCTTGCTTGGCGACCAGGGCCGGGGGCCGGAACGTGTTGCTGGTCACCAGCAGGCCCAGCCGGACCCGGCTCGTCAGGGCGGCCAGGGCACCCAACGAGGTCCACCCCTCCAGGCACGGGTCGTCCGGCCGGCTCGGCCGCTGGAGGTGGTCGCAGAGCCAGATGCTCTCGATTCCCCACCCCTCGAAGGTCAGGACGTGGCGCCGCAGCGTCTCCCACTCCATATTCTGGTTGCGGACGATGCCGATCCGGGGCGTTGCTGCGGTCGGTGCGGACACGGTCTTCCTCCGGCGAGTGGGAAACGACCGGTGGGCACCCAGCGGTCGATGGCGGTGATGCGGCACGGCATCATCCCCGTTTCCGTCCCGGCCGTCTAGACTACGCCGAGAGCGCCGGTGCGATCCCCGCGCCGGTCGGGGATCGGGAGATGGGGAACGGGGGGAGCATGACGGCGCGTGGGGTATGACCGGTCTCGGGACGCGTGGGTCCGGTCGGCGCGGGTCGACCTCTGGGACCTGCCGGACGGCGCGGGCCGCCGCTTGGTCACCCTGCTGGGGCGGGCCCTGGGGCGTCGCTGTCCCTATTGCGGCGTCTCCGGCGTCTTCTCCAGCTTCTGGACCATCAAGGAGCGGTGTCCCCGCTGCGGGGTGCCGTTCGAACGGGAGGAAGGGTATTTCCTCGGCGCCTACGCCGTGAACCTGATCGGGGCCGAGTTCCTCGGGTTCGCCGTCGTGCTCGCCCTGCTGATCCGATCCGACCTCTCCACCTTGGCCCTCCAGGTCATCGCCGTGGTGGTCGCCGTCGGCTTCCCCCTGCTTGGGTATCCCTATGCCCGCTCGCTCTGGATGGTGATCGACCTGATGGTCCACCGCCCCGAGCGCCACCTCCGAGGCTGAGCTCGCCGGACCCGCCACCCCGCCACCGACTACCGTCTACCGTCTCCCGTCTACCGACTCCGGAGGACCGACCCGATGACCGATCCGACCACGCGGCGCCCCTTCCGGTTCGGCATCCAGGCTCGCGCCTCGGCCACGGGGCCGGAATGGGTCGAGAAGGTCCGCCGGGTCGAGGCCCTCGGCTACCACACCCTGCAACTGGCCGACCACTTCCCGAGCGGCTACGGCGTCTTCTCGGCCCTGGCGGTCGCCGCGGCCGTGACCGACCGGCTCCGGGTCGGCACCTTCGTCATCGACACCGACTTCCGTCACCCCGCCCTCCTCGCCAAGGAAGCCGTGACCCTCGACCTCCTCTCCGGCGGCCGGTTCGAGTTGGGTCTCGGCGCGGGCTGGATGCGCTCGGAGTACGAGCAGACCGGTATCCCCTTCGACACCGCCGGCGTCCGGATCGAACGCATGTCGGAGACGATCGACGTGATCCGCCGGCTCTGGACCGAGTCGGACGTCACCCACGAGGGCCGCTTCTCGACCCTCGCCGGCCTGACCCTGACCCCCCGCCCGGCGACGTCGGCCGGGCCGCCGATCCTCGTCGGCGGCGGCGGCCCGAAGGTCCTCGCCACCGCCGCCCGCCAGGCCGACATCGTCGCCTTCAACCCCCGCGCCACCCCGGACGGGTCCCAGGACCGCCAGGACATGACCGCCGCCGCGGCCGACCGCAAGCGCGATTGGGTCCGTGACGCCGCCGGCGACCGCCTCACGTCCCTGGAACTCAACATCGTCGTCATCCGCGTCGTCCCGACCGCCGACCGCGACGCCGAGGCCACCCGCCTGGGCGAGGAGTTCGGCCTGACCGCCGTTGAGACCCTCGAGAGTCCCCACTTCCTCCTTGGCTCCGCCGAGGAGATGGCCGCCACCCTGCGCGAACGCCGCGACCGCTACGGCATCAGCTACGTCTCCGTCACCGAACCGGCCCTGACCGGCTTCGGCCCGGTGATGTCGTTGCTCAGGGGTACGTGACGCGACTCCGTCGTGTGGCCACGAGAACGAATCGGGCCACGGTGCGGGGTGCCCCTCCCCGTGGCCCGGTTTGGCACGTTCGTTCCGCAATGGTTGCCATCAGTCCCGATCCGGCGCGGGCAGCGCGCCCCGCCATGGCCGGACACACGAAAGATCACCCAGCGGTCGCTCGTCAGATCACGCGAGCCGCACACCGGTCGCGTACTGGAAGTAGGTCGGCGTCTCGGACACGGTCACATTGACGCGGTGCCGGGCGAAGGCCGCCTCGTAGGTCGCACCGGGCCGGAATCGCTTGATGACCTCGAAGGTACGGCCGTCGTTCAAGCGCCGGGTCATCACTTCCTCCTCGTCGGGCGGCAACGGTTGGTCCGGCGCGGTGGCGGACTCCTGCCGCAGGCTGTCGACCCAGAAGACCACGCCGCCCGGCCGCAGCGCCGCCGCGACGGTCTGCACGAACGCGTCGAGCCGGTCATCCGGGACGTGCGAGACCCAAAATCCGAACACCACCGCGTCGTACGTACGGCCGGGCACCCAGGCGAACAGGTCGGCGATCTCGAAGGTCACGGACTCGGCCGTCCCCGCCCGTTCCAGTCGTCCCCGCGCCAACGTCACCGTCTCGGGCGAGGAGTCGAGGGCGAGGACACTCCTGGCGGTCCGGGCCAAGACCTCGGTCCAATGCCCGGTGCCGGAGGCCATCTCCAAGACGTCCCCCCGGAGGTCGAGGCGGGTGAGAACATCCCGCACGTGATCCGTCTCCGCGAACCAGCGGGCGTTTGCGTCCGGCCCGTGGTCGTACCGTCCCCGGCGCTCGATCCACTCGTCATACTCCGGCGCCCGGGCGCGGTAGTACGCCCGTTGCCCGGCGAGGATGGCGCCCCGATCCCGTTCATCGGCCATGGCCTGGTCCTCCGATACATACCGGTTGAGCACGCACCGTATCGTGGCGCGTGCGTTGGGTCCGTCTCGTGTTCTCCCACCGCCCCGTCCAACTCGGGCTCGCCGCCCGGTCCGTCAGAGGAGCGCCACCGAGAATAGGATGATGGGTACGATCGCGATCACTCCCGCGATGACCGTCGCCACGACGATCACGGCGATGGCCCGGCCGGTCGAGACGGTGAACGCGACGCGGATCGCGATGACGCCCGCGACCAGGAGCAGGATCGTCGTCAGGGATCGAATCAGTGGACCGATGACCGGCAGGATCTCGAAGACTGCCAAGAACGCCGCCGCGGCGGCGAACCCGGTCGTCCTGGCCACCTGCTCCAGCGTCGCGGTGGTGTCCTGACCGGGCAGCACGCGCGTTCCGACCAGCAGGTAGACCAGCGCGAATCCGGCCCAGACCAGGATGGAGAACACGACGAACGCGACCGCGATCGTCGCGTTCACCGCCGTCGAGTACTCGTCGCCGGGGTCGAACGCTCCGAAGGAGCCGATCGCGCCGACGATGGCCGCCAACAGCACGACGACGAACGCCTGCGCCGTGGCCCCCTCGTCGTCCCGGACCTCCTCAAAGATCGACACCTTCAGCCGCGCCGCCCCGATCATCCGCTCGGGGAACGACGTCCCACCCTCGACTCGCAACGAGGCTCCTCTCACGCTACAGACGCCATGACACCAGATGCATGGCGCACCGACCATTGCCTGCCGGATGTGGGGTACGACGCTTCGAGGACAGCGACCGATACGGTCAATGGAAAGAAGCCGTCGGCATGGATGGCTCACGACCCCTCGAAAGGTCGTGGACTACGGCGTATCGAGATCTCTAGCGGCCGATGTCGTCATCGAAACGTCACATCCCCATGTCGACGTTGAAGATCCCGGCGATGATGGCGCCGATGACGATACTGACGATCACGGTGGCGACCGCGACGGCAATGGCCCGGCCCGTGGAGATGTCTAGGGCGGCCCGGATCGCGATAAACCTGGCGATCAGGACGAGGACCCCGGCGACCAGGACGAACAGCCAGCCAATGGCGGGGAGAAACCCGAACACCGCCAGGATTCCGGCCGTGTTGGCGAAGCCGAGGGTTCGGAGGACTTGGCCGAGTGTCGCCTGGGTTTGGGCGCCGGCCAGCAGCCGCGTACCGATGAGGTAGACGATGGCCGCGCTGACGACCCAGCCCAGAAGGGAACCCACGAGTCCGGAGATGAATCCGGCGGTCCTGTCGTCGTTATTGAGCGCCCCGATCCCGGCCGCGAGCGATGCCAGCACGACGACGATCGCCGCCTGGGGCGTGGCGCCCTCGTCGTGCTCGACCGCCTCGTAGGTCGGCACGTCGAGCCGCGCCGCCCCGATCATCCGCTGGACCAATGAGTTCCCGCCCATCGCCTGCATCGCCATTCCTCCCCGCACTCGTGTCGACGGATCCGTCAACGTTGGCCGGATTGTGGCATCTCTTCCCGGATCGGTCTACGGGCCAATCCCGCTCCCGCATTGGCGGGAGCGCACACCCGGCGCACGGTGGGCCCGCCACCACGAGGCATCTCTCCCGCACTCCCCGGCGTAGATCAAAGTACGTGGGCGCAGCGCGGGGAGATGACCATGCGACGAAGCATCGACTGGGTCCTCGTCCGATTGGCCATCGCGGTCGCCCTCGCCCTCGCCGTGCCCATCGGCGGCGTCGCGACCGCCCGTCGCCTCGACGACCGGCCCCACCTGCGCGGCGAACTGGAGCGGGTCATCGCCGTGGTCGATGCCACCGGAGCCGCCGTCGCGACCGGCCGGGAGAGGTCTTTCTGGACCGCGGACGCCGACCCGGCGTCCGCTGATGACCCCAACTCCTCCGAGGCGAACCTGAACGGGATGACGCCAGGATATGTGAAGTGCGACGGGAGTTGGCGGGACCGGCTCCTGCCCGGATGGCAAGCGGGCTATGGTCACACCTACGTCCTCGCGGACCGCGCCGACGGGGACGCGCTCGTCCTCGCCACGAGCGATTACTGGCGGGGCCTCGGGTATGACGTGGCGATCGAACATTGGCGCGACGCGTCCCGGGTCAAGGCTGACCTCGCGCACGGCACCATCATGATGACGGTCAGCTCCTCGACGCCCATGCGGGTGGCGGGAACCCGGTACCCTATCGATCACGCCACGCTCGACGGGTTCACCGATTGCCTGCCGACCGGCTAGGCCGATACGACACGCGGGCCGGCTGCCGCCCGCGTGCGGTTCGAGGCATACCTGCCCCCGTTGTCGCATCACCGGGGCGACGTTCGCCGGTCCACCGTCGTCGATGACCACCCCGACCTCGCCCGCGAGCGTCGTCTGGGTCGCCCACGCCCACGTCGTACGGTCCTGATCTTGCTGCCACCCTCGCACGACCACCCGCCGCCCGAATCCCTCCGGGAGCGGCACGATCGCTCACGCTGACGGGGAGACCCCATGATCCGGACCTTACTCCTGGCCCTCACCTTCGCCCTCGCCGCGCCACCGGGCCCCGTCGTCGCCCAATCGGGCGACGCGACGGCAACCGCCGAAGCGGCCGGGCGTTCTCAACCGTGGCCCGAGGCCGAACCGGCCGAGGCCGGGATGGACGCCGCCCTGCTTGACCAGGCCGGTGAGCGGGCCGACGTCGAATTGCCGGACATCTCGGCCATCGTCGTCGCCCGGGGCGGCACCCTCGTCTACGAGCGCTATTACGGCGACCAGGAGGTCGACGAGCCGATCAACGTCCGCTCCGTCACCAAGAGCGTCGTCAGCACGCTGATCGGCATCGCCCTCGCCGACGGTGACCTGGAGAGCCTCGACCAGACCATTGGCGATCTGATCCCGGACCGCATCCCCGACGGCGCCGACCCTCGCACCCCGGACATCACGGTCCGCGGCTTGCTGACGATGACCTCCGGCCTCGCCTGGTCGGCCTACTCGGACTACCCGGACCTGATCGCCAGCGACGACTGGGTCACCCTCACCCTGGGCCAACCCGTCGTCGCCGACCAGGGGACGACCTACGTGTACAACTCGGGCGGCTCACACCTCTTGAGTGTCATCCTCACCGAGGTGACCGGCCAGGACACGGCCGAGTACGCCCAAGAACGCCTCTTCGGCCCACTGGGGATCGTCCCCGGCGAGTGGGAGCGATCGCCCCAGGGCGAGGCGATCGGCGGCTTCGGCCTCCACCTCACCGCCCGCGACATGGCCAAGCTCGGCCAACTCTACCTGGACGAGGGCCGCTGGGACGGCGAGCAGATCGTCCCCGCCAGCTACGTCGCCGAGGCGATCACCTACCAGAGCGCCGGTGACTCCACCGGCGGGGTGCCCTACGGCTACCAGTGGTGGGTGACGGACGTCTATGGCTACCCGGTCGCGTTCGCCCTCGGCTACGGCGGCCAATTCATCTATCTCGTGCCGGACCTGGACCTGGTCGTGGTCGCGGGCATCACCCGCCGCGTCCCGCCGGAGGAATTGGTCTCCCCCCGCCCGATCATCGAGCAACTCATCGTCGCCGCCGCCCTCGTCGACGCCTGAACATTGCCCGGGCGACACCACGAGGCCCCCGATCCGTCGCGGATGTCCAGGCTCCCCTACCCCGGCCCCAACGCCAGTTCCCGTTGGGCCGGTTGACGGTAGATGGTGTGGGCGATGAGCGCCCCGCCGAGCATCACCACCGCCACGGCGACCGCGATCGGCCGCACCCCGACGATATCGGCGATCGCGCCGGTCAGCAGGGTCGGGACCAGCGCTGCCAAGTTGCCGATCAGGTTCTGGGTCGCGATCACCTGGCCCCGGGCCGACGGCGGGGTCTGGTTCAACAGGACGGAGCGGGTCGTGACGCCGACCAGGGCCGACGCGAACCCGGCCGGGATCGAGAGCAGCATCGAGAGCAGGACCAGGGTCGAGAGTCCGGCCAGGTCGGCCACCTCGGACAACGGCAGATGGAGCCGCACGTCGAGAAACCACGCCAGTCGTTCGACGAAGCCGAATGCGCCGATGATCATGGCAAAGCCCATCAGCGACAGCGTCGCGATCCGGCTTGCCCCAGCGGTCCGGCCGATGAGCGGGGCGATCCGCAGTCCCACGACCAGGCCCAGCGCGGCCGGGGCGAAGACGAAGACCGTATTCTCCTTCGCCGTACCCAGCACTCGCTCCAGGTAGATCGGCATGATCACCACGAGCGAGGTCATCCCGATCCCCACCATCATGTCGTCGGCCAGAGCCTCGAAAGCCCGCTTGTCGCGGCGGACGACATCCCAGCCGTTCGACATCGCCGTCACGGCCGAACGGAACGAACGCGGCGGCCGGTTCAAACCGACCCGGTTGGATCTCGCCCGGCGGACCGGGTCCAGGTGCTCGTCGAGGCGAGGCAACAGTGCGGCGAGCATCGCCGCCATCGCGAACCCGGTGGCGATCACCGCGAACAAGACTTGGGGCCCGGCGAACTTGAGCAGCACCGGGGCCAGCAGGACCAGGCCGAGGAGCTGGGCCAGGGTCAGGGCCAGGTTGGAGAGGGCCTGGGCCGAGACGAACCGGTCCGGCGGCACCAGGGCCGCGACCACCGCGCTCTCGCAGGGAGAATAAAACTGGTGAATCACCCAGATCCCGAGCGTGGCCGCGAAGATGCTCCCCAGCGACGGTTCCCGGACCAGCAGGGCGAACACGAACACGAAGCGCAGCAGGTTCAGCCCGACCATGAGCGGTCGCCGGGGCAGGGCATCGACCACGATCCCCCCCGGCAGCCCGAATACGACCGAGGGGATGATCGAACAGGCGACGAACAGCGCGCTGAAGAAGGTCGCGTCCGTCCTGTCCGCGACGACGATCAGCAAACCATAGAGCAGCGCGCCCTGGGCGGTCTGGACCGCGAGGCGGGACAGCCAGAAGGTACGGAAGGCGTGATCGGCGAAGAGGGGGTGTCCGATCGGCACCAGCCGCGTCACCAACCACCCGGCGATGCCCCAGGTGACCTTGGCGGTCGAGGCCGTCCCCCGTGCGCCGTGGGCGGCGCCCCGTTGCACCGTGGCCCGGGTCTCCGGGCTCCGCAGGTGGGCGAGGGCCGAGCTGCCCAGAGCCAAGGCCCGCTGGGCCAGATGAGCCAGGGTATCGCCCATCGCCCGGCCAGCCCGGACGTGCGCTGGACGTGCGGGTCGGCGGTCCCCCGGCACCGGCAAGACGGCCGGGGCCTCCGCCCCGACATCTGCCACCGTGCCAAACCCGAGCCCGGGGCCCAGCGGTCCCAGCTCCATCTCGGAACTGGCCTCCGGCGGGGAGGCCGGACGAGCGTCCGCCGGCTGGACCTCCGCCGTGGCGGTGGCCCGGGTCTCCGGCGCCGGAGTCGGAGTCGAGATCGGTCCGCCGCCCTCACGAGCCATCCGGGACGGTCGCTGGCCCGGCGCGGCCGGGCCCGGCTCCGGGGAGCGGGTCGCCTCGCGGTCCCGGTGGTGGTGCTGTGCCGCGCGATACCCTGCCATTGGCACCAATGTGTCCCGAACGTGTTCACTCCCCGGTCAGCGGTCGGGCGCGGCCGACGCGAGTAGCGTACCGCGTTGGGGCCCGAGACGCGGGGGGGAGACGTCCCGAACCTGGCCGGGACCCGTGGTCAGCCGGTCCGGGGCCATACCCTAGCCATATCCGTGGCGCGTCTCGCGCGCCTCCATCTCTACCGTTGGTCCAAGGAGACTGGATTGGCGGGGCACCGGTATCGCCCGGCCGGCGCAACGGGGCCGGCGCGGCTCACCCCACCAGCGGCAAAGCCGCGCGGACGGTGTCGAGCGAGGGCAGGATGTCCAGGAAGCCGATCAGCAACAGCGTATCCCCGATCACGAGCGGGATCGCCAACGCCAACGGCCCGGCCATCCCGAGGTTGGCGGCCAGGCGCCGCACCGGCGACCGGTCGGCCGAGACGAGGACGAACCCGGCCCACCCCACCCCGAGCAGGATGCCCCCGATCCGGTGCAGGTCGGTCCCCCCGGCGTCGCGCCACAGCATCACGACGACATTCAGGATCGCCAACAGCAGCCCGGGCAGCACCAGGGCCGCCGCCAGGCTCCAGCCACCGCGGAGACCTCTGGCCCGGGGCGGGTCGGCCATCGGCCGCCGCTGGTGCGGCCAGGCCCCCTCGACCGCGGCGTCGATGCTCTGCAGCGTCAGCACCGTGATCAGGCAGAGCCCGATCAGCAGCCAGATGCGGCCGTCGTCCACGGTCAAAACGTCGCGTACGGTATCCAGGTTCACGCCTCCACGGGCGATACGAGATCGGGATCATTCCGGCCGTCCGACGAGGCGACCACCCTGTCCGGCCCCCTCGTCACCTCCCGGGGTCGATCGCAGAGTATAGGCCGCGCGCCCGTCCGCCAGCGCCCGCCACCGACCCGGGGGACCGCGTGGCCGCTCCGCGATCGCGGCCGGATCACGCCCGATCAGACGGTGCCTACGTTATCCATGGGCCGATACCTCGCATCCGCGGGGACATCTTGATCGACCAAACCACCTCGATGAAGGACCCGGGGTCCCGGCACGACCACGCCGGGCGATGCCCGAGAGCCCCCGGCTTGCGGTCCCGTTCTCACGCCCCAGGCGTTTCCCCCGGGGCCGCACGTTCGGTGAGCACGTCCCCGAGAGCGCGGACGGTCAGCGGGCGGGCACCGGTGGGCCACACCTCACCGCGCGGCCATCTCCGCCCGGATCGCGGCGCCGAGGCGCGACATGCCCGGCTCGAACCGGGTCTCGGTCAAGCTGGAGAAGCTGAGCCGCAGGGCGTGGCACGGGCGCCGGTCCGGGTAGAACCACCCCCCCGGCATGTAGGTCACGCCGTGGTCGGCGGCACGGGGCAGCAGGACCTCGGCATCGAGCGGATCGGGCAATTCCAGCCAGAGGAAGAATCCCCCCTCCGGCTGGTTCCAACGCACGCCCTCCGGCATGTGCTGCCCCAAGGCCGCGAGGAGGGCGTCGCGCCGCCGCCGGTACCCGGCCCGGGCGATGTCGAGGTGCCCGTCGAGGAACTCCCGCGCCGCCAACTCGACGATCCGCGATGTCGTCCGCTCCCCGTGCACGTCGGCCGCCTCCCGCGCGGCGACTAGCGGATCAATGATCTCCCGGGGTCCCGCCACCCAGCCGATCCGGAGGCCCGGGGCGACCGTCTTCGAGAATGTCCCCAGGTGGACGACATCCGGGTCCAGCGCCCTCATGGTCGGGACCTCGTCGCCCGCCACCCGCAACTCGCCGTAGGGGTCGTCCTCGATCACCAGCAGGCCATGGCGACGGGCGATGGCCAGGACCGCCCGCCGCCGGGCCAGGCCCTGGGTCTTCCCCGTCGGGTTCTGGAAGGTGGGGATGGTGTAGAGGAGTTTCGGCGGCCGCGCGGCCCCGGCCAGGGTGGCTTCCAGGGCGTCCGGGTCGAGGCCCTCATCGTCCATCGGCACGACGTGGTAGGTCGCCTCGTAGCCGTCGAAGGCTTGGATCGCGCCGAGGTAGGTCGGCCCCTCCACCACCACCCCGTCGCCCGGGTCCAACATCAGGCGCCCGACCAGGTCGATGCCCTGCTGGCTGCCGTTGGTGACCAGGACCTGATTGATCCCGACCAGCATGTCCCTGTCGGCCATCCGCTCGGCGATCAGCGCCCGCAGGGGCCCATAGCCGTTCGGCTCGGCATAGCCGAGTCGCCCGGGCACCTCCCCCCAGACCCGGCTGGCCATCGCCTGGAGGCGCTCGACCGGCATCAGCTCGGCGGCCGGGGCCCCGTTGCCGAAGAAGATCGGGTCCGGGTGTCGATCCAGCAGATCCGTCACCTCGCCCCACAGTGACGGGCGGAAACTCGCCGCGCGGCGAGCGAACCGCGCCCCGACATCGATCGCCCCGGCCCCGGTCCCCGGCACCATGCCCACCTCGCTCACCATCGACAGCCTCGTCCTCTCCGCTCCCACCGCCCACCGCCGACCGGCAGCGCCCCGGCCCAAACGTCTCCCGTCTCCCGTCTCCCGTCCCCGGGCGGGCCATCGAGCAAGACGATCTCCGGCCGCTCGTTGTTCTTGCCCTTCGACAGGGTGCCGACCACCCGGATACCGCCCACCTCCCGGGTGTTGGCGCCGTGCGTCCCCCCGCCGGCCTGGAGGTCGGGGCCGACCAGTTCGACGATCCGGACCTCGGTAATCCCCTCCGGCAGCAGGTTCACCTTGGTCCGGATCCGGTCCGGGACCGCGACGGCCTCCTCGCGCGGCAACGAGGTCACCCGGACCGGCCGGGCCGCAACCACCTCGGCATTGGCCCGCCGCTCGATCTCCCGGGCCCGCTCCGGCCCGAAGTCGTCCAGAGCGAGATCCATCCGGGCCCTGTCGGTATCCATGTTGCCTGCCGCCGGTCACCCGCGCCCCGTCGTCGCGGAAGACGACGCCGCACAGGATGTGGAGCGCGGTGTGGGTCCGCATCAGCCGGTAGCGCCGGTCCCAATCGATCTCGCCGGTCACCGCGTCGCCTGGCCCCGCGATCGGGTCCTCGCCGCCGAGCGTGTGGAGAATCGTCGCGCCCGCCTTGGTCACCGCGGTGACCGGCCCGGCCCGGCCGTCGTCCGTCCTTATGGTGCCCAAACCATGGGGATGACCACCGCCGCCGGGGTAGGAGGCAGTCGCATTGGGGACCACCGACCGTTCCCCCTCGCTCCGGGCGGTGACCATCGCGTCGAACCGGTGGACCGAGGCGTCCCGGGCATAGATCGGATCGGTCATCGCCGCCCTCCTCCCACCCTGCCGGTGGGGGTGGATGTTGACGTGACGCGCCCGGCCCCAGGTCCCGTTTCCCGGGCCAACACGCCGACCACGATTCCCGACGATGATAGGCACACCACCGGACCACGTCAACGCGCCCGGCGACGCTCGCCTTCCTGACCGTGGCTGGCCCCACTCCCGAGGCCGCCCCGGCACAGTCCTCACCTCCGTCCCGATCGGGTCGCCGCCCACCCCCGAGCTCCCCTTCGGTCTCCGTTCCCGGCACTCCCCCCAGCGCCCCACTGCCCAGCTACGTCCCGGGCCCCGAATCGCGCCGGGGCTTGTTTCCACCCCGTCGACTTGCTATGCTATCGGAGATGTACGTACACCCCCTTAGTCGAGGTGATACGGCACCCCGGTGCCGCGTGCGACGACACCGGCGCGACGGCGTCCGGCCGGGGACGATGGCGCCGCCTATCATGGCCACGATTGTCAAGGAGGTCTCGCGTGCCCACGCCGTCGTCGCGTCGTCACCAGCAGCACGATGACCGTGCCGGTACTCACCCGGGCACCATCCGGGTCCACGGCGCGATGTCCCCGACGAC
Organism: Thermomicrobiales bacterium; assembly: GCA_037721765.1. Lineage (GTDB taxonomy): Bacteria > Chloroflexota > Chloroflexia > Thermomicrobiales > UBA6265 > JACCVE01. The sequence continues at coordinate 3,006 of JBBJOE010000006.1, read as the reverse complement.
CCCCGGGATCACTCCCCGGTCCAACTCGGCGACCGCGCCCCGGGTGATGGTCCGGTGGGCCCCGGGGGGTGAGGCGGCGATCCCGGCCGACCTCGTCGCCCGCTACGCCGCCCGGGCCGCTGCCGTCGGCATCGACACCCGGCCCAGCGCGGCGGCGTTCCGGGTCGGCCTCGCGAGCCGGGCCGCCCACCTGACCCCTTCCCCCTTGATCCTGCGGGAGCCGGTCGCGATCGGCCGGGGCACCACGGTCCACCGCCTGGCGACCCGCCGCCGGGGACCCCTGCGGGCCCTGATGGCGGCGATCGCCGAGACGTCCCCGCGCGACCGGCCGCACCGGTCGGGACGGATGGCGATGCGACGCCTGGTCCCCGCTGTGCTGGCCCTGCTCGTCTTCCTGGCCGGCATGGGCCAAGCTCTGGCCCAGCCAAGGACGGGCCTGGAGATGGCGACGGCGACCGGGGCCAGCGCGGCCCGGGGCGGCCTCCGCCCCGCCGCCGTGCTGCGCGGCTCGCTCGACCCGCTCGCCGCCCGGGTCGCCGGCGGCCAGCTCCTGCTCCCGGCCGGGGCCCTGATCTACGACATCGTCCCGGGCGACACCCTGGCGGGGATCGCCTCGGCCCACGGGGTCGCGACCGACGCCCTGGCCGCCGCCAACGGCATCGCCGACATCGATGTGATCAATGCCGGCCAACGCCTGGTGATCCCGGCCGCGGGTGGGGATGCGGGGGACTCGGCCGACGCCGAGCCCGTGGCCGCCAGCACGGCCGCACCGGCGAACGAGGCCTGGGTCTCGACGATCGGCACCTACGTCCAGAGTCGCAACCTGAGCTGCGAGTACGCGGCCGCGTTCATCGCCACCTCGGCTTTCGGGGCCGGGGTCGAGGAGTGGGTCTTCTGGGACCAGATTCCCGCCGCCACCAACCCCCACCACGGCTATCGGGGCGACATCGACGGCTGGTGGGGCAACACCGATGACTACGGCATCTACCCCGAGGCCCTCGAACCGGTTCTCCGGGCCAACGGGTTCGCCGCCGAGACCTTCTATAGCCTCGGCGAGGCTCAGCCCCTCCGCGACCGGATCGATATGGGCCGCCCGGTTCTCGTCTGGCTCGGCCTGTGGGGTGACACGGCCCAGACGCTCTGGGACGACGGTCGCTACACCGTTGCCGCCGGGGCCCACGTCGTGACCGTCTACGGCTACGACGCCTGGGGCGTCTACGCCTCCGACCCTGCCACTGGCACCTACCGCTCCTGGGCCTGGGCCGACTTCCTCTGGATGTGGCGGGTCCTCGACGGCATGGCCCTGGCCATCTCCCCCGCCTGACCCAGGCAGGCACCGGGACGCGCCGCCGGAGCGCCGACCCGGCGACATGTCGTCACCCCACGGTCACGCGTCGCCCGTCGTCCCCGGGCCACGCATGCTCGGGGGCCGCCTGACGATGGCGCTGGGCAATCGCCAGGTGACGGTTCGCTCCGGCGTACCATCCCGCCAGACCCTCCGTCGCGCCGGGCGCGTCCGGCTCCGGCCCTCCAGGGCCGCCAAGCGCTCGCGGTCGTCCAGCCCCGGTCAGGTCGCGTCCTCGGCCGCCCGCACGTCGAGGGGACCGAGGCGCGGCAGGCCGGGGCGGTCGGGGCGGTCGGAAGGCGGTAGTTCGACCTCGACCTCCGACAGGCGGCGCTGGCGGGTCAGGTCGTGACAGATCGCGGAGACCGTGCCCAGGCCGGTGACATCGCGGGCGATCGCCGCCAGGAGTTCTAGGCGATAGCTCCCGTATCGGGCCTGCAACTCGTCGAGGCGGCGGATATGGGTCACGACGTCGAGCACCATCCCGGTCCGGTCGTCCCGCTCCGGCCGCTCCGCCGCCGCCATCGCCTCCGCGTCGGCCTCGTCGCGCGGCCACCGGCAGGGATGCGCCTCGTCGCGGAAAGGACCCTCCTCCTCCAACAGGAACGTCATCTCCAGCGAGGCGCCGGGACCTAAGGCTTGGGAGCGGGACGGGGGTTCCTGCCGGAAGCTGAGCGGGCTGCCGGAGAGCGTCACCACCAGGTCGAGGGCCGGGCCGGTGCCAACGTTGGAAATGACGATGCTGAACCGGGTCGCCGTCGGGTCCGGCCCGAGGTCGACCGCGATCACCGGGATCGGCCCGGGCACCTCGCGGGAGGCCAGCGCCCGGGCCACGGCCAGCGTCGCCTCCGCCGCCGCCCGCGCCGCCCCGGCCGCCCCCTCGTCCGGTTCCTGCCGGGCGACCACCCCGCCCCCGGAGCCAACCGGCATCCCGGTTCGCCCGGCCCCCCACCGGGCTAGGGTCGCCACCACCAGCGCCAGGCCGGCCGCGACGATCGCCCCGGGATGCAGGTCGGCGAATTCCCGGGCCGCCGGCACCAGAAGGGCGACGACCGCCACCCCGGCCGCGACGGCCGGCACCAACCAGGACACCCGATCAGCCCCGCCCATCCATCGCCCGACCGGTGTCTCACCAGACGCGGTGCCCCGATCCACGCTCTTGCCCTGGTCCCCGTCCCCCTCCGTTCCCGGCACGCATCCCCTCCCCCATCGCACCCGACGCCCAGGTCGATCGACCTCTGGCAGCCACCACCCGGCAATCCCTGCCCCCGCCCAGCCCCGCCCACCGACTTCCGTCTCCCGTCTCCCGACTTCCGACTTCCGACTTCCGACTTCCGTCTCCCCCGTGGAGTGTCCGGGACCCTGCCCCGGCCTGGCGATAGGCGGTCGGTCCCGATCCCGAACGGCCCCCGGATCGTGGGTTCTCATCCTGTCCCGTGGCGAGGCGGGAAATACTCGGCCCACACCTCGGGTGGCACCATGCGGCGGACGTGGCGGAGGACCAGCGGCACGACGATGGCCTCGTCCAGCAACCCGATCACCGGCAGGAAGTCCGGGATCGGATCGATCGGGCTGACCACGTAGATCGCCAGCCCGACGAGCCACCACCGCGCCCGGCGCGGCGTCCGGGGATCCGCCGCGAGAGCCCTGAGCCGACCGGG